>JBGPMO010000067.1:0-2739 GCA_041487075.1 Minisyncoccia bacterium | reverse complement strand
GTTATCGAACACTTTCGTGAAGGGGATGACCGGACATTCAATACGGACGGGAACGGCGCTTTGCAGGATATGCCTGTTGTCGTGCTTATGAACGAAGGTTCAGCTTCTGCTTCAGAGATTACTGCTGGCGCGCTTCGCGATCTCCGCGGGATAAAACTCATCGGCACCAAGAGTTTTGGCAAAGGATCGGTGCAGGAGCTCCATCGTCTTCACGATGATTCAGAGCTTAAAATTACGATTGCTGAATGGTTGACGCCGAAGCGAACCAGCATCGAGAAGAATGGGCTAAAGCCGGATACGGAAGTATCGCTGTCGGATGACGATGTAAAAAATCAGCGCGATCCCCAGCTCCTTAAAGCCACAGAAATGTTGCAAGCGGAAATTAATGCAAAGAATGCAAAAACAGTAACGAATAATTCCATTCCAACAGGAGAGGGGTCAACGGGCGGCATTGAGCAACAGTAATGAGAATGAGATGGAAGTCTTATTATTAAAAGACGTCAAAGGCCTTGGCCGGCGGATGGAGATAAAGCATGTCGCTCCCGGTTACGCGAGAAACTCATTATTTCCGGAAAAAGCCGCTATCCCGATGGATGCGTACGCGCGTGCGGTCAAAGAAAAAGCAGAAGCAATAGAGAAAAAAACTATCGAGGAAGCGCACGAGCGGGTAGAGCGCCTTACGGAGGTAACCGTTGAAGTGTTGGTGAGTGCGGGGCCGAAAGGGAATGTGTTTGGGTCAGTGAAAGCCGATGAGATTGAAAAAGCCCTTCACGAGAAGGGTTTTCATGATTTCGAGATTAAACTTGAGAAATCTATTCGGGAGCTCGGAGAGGCAAAGGCGGTGGTAGATTTCGGTCATGGGATAAGAGGAGAAGTGAATGTTATCGTGCGGCCGCGGTAGTTGCTTTCGTTATGGATACCAATTTTGCGCGGCGCCGCGTGCCGTCGAAACGGGTTTTCATCCGGTCGGAAAAGCGGACTGTGCCAGATACGCCTGCGTACAGAGTGTCGTCTCCCCCCCGCCGGACATTTCTGCCGGGGATATAGTGAGTTCCGCGCTGGCGGATAATAATCTCACCAACCTTAACTCCCTCGCCGTGATTTACCTTTATGCCGAGCCGTTGCGATGCTGAATCGCGCCCCCATTTGCTCGAACCCAATGCTTTTGTATGTGCCATAATTTCGTGAAGAGTGAAACGATGAACTGAAATTATGAGCAATCCGCCGAAGCTTTATGCGGAGGCGGATGCCCACCGCTATTAATTTTATTAATAATTTAGCAGCAAATATGGCATCCCGCACTCCGGAGCCAAGTTTTTTGGCGAGGAGTTGCGGGGCGCCCACCACTGCTAATTTTATCCATTGAGTGTAGTATAATCATTCTATGCCGTCAAATCAGCGAAGACTGGTGTTTGATCTCGAAACCATTGGGGAGGATTTTGATGCACTTGATAAGATTACCAAAGACAGCTTGACGCGATGGATTGAGAAGGATGCCGGCGACAAAGAAGAATATGCGCTTCTGCTTGATGATTTAAAAAATGGGCTTGGCTTTTCGCCGTTGACCGGTCAAATTGTTGCGGTCGGCGTTTTGGACGTAGATAAGGATAAAGGCGGAGTGTATTACCAATCGCCAAACCTGAAGCAGGAGCGGTTTGAAGAAGAGGGCATGACGTTTGAGGCCTTGAGCGAGGCGCAGATTCTTAAAAAATTCTGGGAAATTGCAACGCAGTATGACGTATTTGTCACGTTTAATGGCCGTTCGTTCGATGTACCGTTTCTTATGGTTCGTTCTGCAGTGCACGGCATCCGGCCAACAAAGAATCTGATGGCTGGCCGCTATCTCTACCAACAGCATTCAAACGCTATCCATGTTGACCTTTTAGATCAGCTCTCGTTCTATGGCGCGCTTCGCCGGAAGGGGAGTTTGCACCTTTGGGCGCGGGCGTTCGGCATCCCGAGCCCCAAAGCCGAGGGTATCACCGGGGACGATGTTTCCGGCCTTTTCAAAAAAAAGAAATACCTTGATATTGCGCGCTATAATGTGGGAGACCTGAAGGCGACTAAAGCGCTGTTTCAAAAATGGGATACGTATTTCAATTTTTAGAAAGAAGAACTAAAGAAAAGAGAACAAATTCATGCAAATCAATGAGTGGCTGGTAAATCATAAACGTGAGATTGTGCTCTTTGCACTATTTTTTCTTATCTCCACAATCAGTTTTGGATTAGGGTACTTGGTGGCGAATCAAACGAATCACGCACCGATTATTATTGAAAAAAGTTCAAGTAATTAAATAAAGAGAATCCCTCGCTTCGTTCGGGATCATTTCTGCAAAGCAGAAATGAAAAGCGCTCCCGCGGAGTAAACCGTAGGAGCGCGTTGGAATGGCGGTTAGTTCGGTTTCCCCGAATCTCCGCCAAAGAGGGTGATCATCGCGGCAATCATGGCAAGAATGCCGACGATATAGGTGATAAGAACAATGAGCAGGGCTATTGCTGGCATCCACATGCCGAACCTTTTGGCAAGTTTGTGGAAACGATGATGAGAGTCATCAGAAAAAACGATGTAGGCACCGCAAAAACTCCATACGATGGAGATGATAAGTATGGTGCCCAAGAGATATCCAATGATCTCGAGCGTCATACTATGAGCTCACCGTTTTTACTTTTGGTTTGGGAGCGGAGACGATCTTCACATCGAGCCATTGCACGCCCCATTGTTTTGCTTCTTCATGAGTC
>JBGPMO010000066.1:0-2840 GCA_041487075.1 Minisyncoccia bacterium | reverse complement strand
GTATCAGTCGCTCATCCTCGAGCGCAAATATAAAATCACGGTGAGTTTTAAAGCCGTAAAAGCAGCGGTGCATCTTTCCCATCGTTATATCCGTGACAAGCTTCTTCCCGCGAGTGCGGAGGAGGTGCTGGGAGAGGCGCTCGCGCATGCGAAGGAAAAAGGAAAAGCATTATTGACTGCCGATGATGTCATCGCTATTGTCGAGCGAAAAGTGAATATTCCTATCCACGCCGTTGCCAAAGCCGAGGCGGCAAAGCTTCTCTCGCTCGAGGAGACGATTCACGAGCGGCTCATTGATCAGGACGAAGCGGTCTCCGCGGTTTCGGAGGCGGTGCGTGAATATCGAAGCGGCCTTTCGCGGCGCGGCGGGCCCATCGCCAGCTTTCTTTTTGTGGGGCCGACCGGCGTCGGGAAAACCGAGCTCGCAAAAATTGTGACGCGCATCCAGTTCGGCGCCGAGAATCAGATGCTCCGGTTTGATATGTCGGAGTACCAGTCGAAAGAGAGCTTTATGCGGTTCATTGGGTCGCCGGACGGCACCGTAGCAGGCGCGCTCACTGACGCCGTGTGGGGAAAGCCGTACAGTTTGATTTTGCTTGATGAATTTGAGAAAGCTTTCCCTGATATTTTAAATTTATTCTTACAGGTCTTTGATGACGGTCGATTGACCGATAACCTGGGCCGCACCGTTGATTTTGGAAATACGATTATCATCGCAACTTCAAACGTACATTCGGAATTTATTAAGACAGAGATCGAAAAGCAAACGCCGGTTCCTGAAATTGCCGAACAATTAAAGCGGAAACTGGGAGATTTCTTTAAAGCAGAGCTTTTGAACCGTTTTTCTGCCATTATCGTATTCAAGCCCTTGTCGAGAGATGATGTGAGTGCGATTGCGAAGATTTCACTTGAGGATCTCTCTCGAATGCTTCAAGAGAATCAGGGAATTGAGTTACAATGGGATGAGGGTGTGGTTCGCGAGGTGGCGCGCCTGGGCTTTGACCCGGTATTCGGCGCCCGCCCCTTGCGGAGAGTGATTTCAGAAAAACTGCGGAGCGTGCTTGCGGAAGAAATTTTGAAAGGAGAAATTTCCCGCGGCGGAACCGTCAAAATTACGTTTAACGGCGACCAATTTATTTTTTCAAATGTTTAAGAATATCAATAAGGTGGTGCAGACCCTCGTTATCACCGATTTTTTTATTAACTCGGCGTTCGGTTCATTCGGGCCGGTGTTTGCTATTTTTATCACCCAGCAAATTACTGGCGGTTCTGCCTCGGTTGCCGGCTATGCCACTGCGGCGTATTGGCTTGTGAAATCAATTGTCCAGTTGCCGATTGCGCGGTTCCTTGATAGAGCCGATGGCGAGCGCAAGCACTTCTGGGCGATGTTTTTAGGATTTTTTATTACTGGATTTGTGCCGATTGCGTATCTTTTCGCGACAAAACCTATCCATTTATACGCCATTGAGAGCGTCCACGGTTTTATTATGGCCTGGGCAGTGCCTGCGTGGTACGCGATTTTTACGCGCCACGTCGACAAGTGGCGCATCAGCTTTGAGTGGAGTCTTGAGTCAGTATTTTCCGTGGGGCTCGCAACTGCCGCCGCTTCGGCCTTGGGTGGATACGTTTATGATCATTATGGATATTACGTGCTCTTTTTAAGCGCGGGCATTATTGCGGTTCTTGCTTCGTTTATTTTATTAGGCCTTATGAAACATTTAATGCCGATAAAGGGGCAGGAGAGGGTGAGCCCAGAGAAACACGGGAGGCATAAGTAACGTGAAAACTATAAACCGTAAACGTTAGACATATCAGCCGAACCAGACGGCATTTTTCAGCTCCTTGCTTCCATGACAAACATTGAAATCTCAAAAGTTCTCTCCGAGATTGGCGAGTACCTCGAGATGCAGGGCGTGGCGTTTAAGCCGCGGGCGTATCAGAAAGTGGCAGAGGCAATAAGTTCGTTTTCAGAAGAAATTGCGGAGATATATAAGCGGGGCGGCAGAAAGGCGATTACGGAAATTCCCGGCATTGGTGCCGGTATCGCTGACCATATTGAAGAACTGTTGAAAACCGGCAAGCTTATCTATTACGAACAATTAAAAAAAGAAATACCGGTTGATCTTAGTGCGCTTTCGCAGGTTGAAGGCTTGGGACCAAAAAAGATTAAAGCGCTCTACGAAAAATTAAAAGTTAGGAATCTCGAAGATTTAGAAAAAGCGGCGAAGGCAGGGAAGATCGCAAAACTCGAAGGATTTGGCGCAAAGAGCGAAGAGAAAATTTTAAAAGGCATCGAGTTCTTGAAAAAATCAGGCGGACGATTTCTACTTGGTTACACGCTTCCTGAAGTTCGTATGATTGAGGAGCGTCTCCGGAGCGTGAAAGGTGTTGAGCGTGTAGAGATCGCGGGGTCAGTCAGGCGACGACGCGAGACCATTGGCGACGCCGATATTTTAATCATCTCTTCAGATTCAAAAACGGCGATGGATTATTTTGTATCTATGCCAGAGGTTGTGAATATCGCCGCGCAGGGAGAAACGCGATCCGCAGTGAAGTTGAATAGCGGATTGAACATTGACATCCGGGTGGTAAGGAAAGAATCCTACGGCGCGGCACTGCAATATTTCACCGGTTCAAAAGATCATAATGTCGCCGTGCGGAAGATTGCGATAGAGAAAGGATTTAAATTAAACGAATACGGTTTGTTTCAGCAAAGAGCAAAGCGCGAAGTGCAAATCGCGGGAGGAACCGAAGAAGAGGTTTATAAAAAACTCGGGCTTGAGTACATCGAGCCAGAGATGCGCGAGATGACAGGGGAGATTGAGGCGGCTCGAGCTCAT
>JBGPMO010000065.1:0-3111 GCA_041487075.1 Minisyncoccia bacterium | reverse complement strand
GTCCCACCAGGGCATTTAATCGCCCCCGGCTGGCTTAGAAAGAACGGTGGCATTGCACCAATTGTGCCCGCATGCCAAACGCTTCCGCCCGGCATTCAGAATCTTCTGAATCAAGGAGGTCCAGGAAGCCATGGTGGTAACTCTGGAACAACCTCGCCACTCACCATTCTCTCAATCGGAACTTCAGGCACAACATCGACATCAACCCACGTTATCTGGACCACCAACATTCCAGCGAACAGCCGCGTGTGGTACGCAACCTCAAGCCCAGTAGCCGCAACAAGTACTACGGCGAATGGTAATGTTATGGATGCTAACAACGTAACGTTCCACGACCTGATGCTCTCGAGTCTTACTGCTTTAACTACTTACTACTATAAAGTGAGTTCGACTGCCCCCGATTCACAGAGTGTGAATTCAGCAGAAAACTCCTTTGTAACTCTCCCCTAGTCAAAGCGAGAGTCTTAAAAAGAAAAACTTCCCGGAGGGCTCCGGGAAGTTTTTTAATCTCTCTTAAAGTAGTGCATGAAAAATCATTATGATACACTTGGAGCGATGAAGTGGATGCTTTCGCCTATCGTAATTTTCCTTGCGCTCTCACTTGCGCTTTTATTTGCTTTGCGAGCAAAACAAAATGCGCCTCCTGATATTCCCGAGGCGACAAATACAACCAATCTTCCGCTCACCCTGCCCAAGGGGTTTTCTATTTCGGTTTTCGCTAAAAACCTCGGCGACCCGCGAGTCATGATCTCCGATCCCGCAGGCAACCTTCTCGTCTCCATTCCCTCTGAAGGCAAAGTACTGGCGCTCCAAGGCAATAACGGGGACGGCAACGCCGGTAAAGCCGTCGCGCTTGTGAGCGGCCTGCATCACCCGCATGGCCTTGCCTTCCGTTGTTCTGACAATGGCGTGGACGTCGCCCCCACCTGCACCCTCTATATTGCCGAAACAAATGAAATCGCCGCGTACGGCTACGATTGGAATAATTTTATTCTTACAAAACAAGAAAAAGTTATTGATCTGCCAGACGGCGGCAACCACGTGACGCGAACAATTATGTTTATGCCGTATCCAAACCAAAACAAACTACTCGTCTCCATCGGCTCTTCCTGTAATGTTTGTAATGAGAAAAACGATGCCCGGGCGAAAATTCTTGTCTACGACATCGTGACGAAAAAATTAGAAACTTTCGCAAAAGGCCTTCGCAATTCTGTATTTATGGCAATTCAACCGGGAGATGACAGTATCTGGGCAACGGAAATGGGCCGCGATTTGCTTGGCGACAACATCCCGCCTGATGAAATCAATATCATGAGCAACCCTTTGCCGGAATCGTGGCAGAATTTTACCCCGCAGAATTTTGGCTGGCCGATTTGCTACGGCAAAAATATTCATGACACTGCATTCGATCATAATACGTATATCCGAAACCCCTGCATGGAGCCGTTTGAAACGCCGAGCTATATTGATATCCCCGCGCATTCTGCGCCATTAGGCTTCGCTTTTATACCAAAGGATCCGCCAGCTCGAGGATGGCCGCAAGCATACTGGTATAACTTGCTCGTTGCCTACCATGGCTCGTGGAACCGCACCATTCCCACGGGTTACAAAATCGTGCGCTATAAACTTGATGCACAAGGAAAAGTCCTTGGTCCGCCGGAAGACTTTATCACCGGATGGCTGAAAGAAAATAATGGCTCTTATGAAGCCCTTGGCCGTCCGGCTGATATATTGATTCAATCCGGTGGTACGATGTATATTTCAGATGATAAAGCTGGAGTGATCTATCGGGTAACTTATAACAAATCACAATGACTAATAACTTTAAACAGTAAACTCTAAACCAGAACTATGAAAAAAACTTTGGTTTGGATTGCGATTATTGCTGTTTTTGGCACGTTTATGTATGGGTATTTCTCGAGGCCGAAGATGGCCGCAACCATAACCTATAAAGATCTCTTGAAAGTGACTCAACCGGCGGTAAACGCCATTGTTGGAAGCCCGCTTATCCTGCGCGGTGAAGCACGCGGTAGCTGGTATTTTGAGGCATCATTTCCCGTAAAACTCTTGGATGACAATGGTATGCCCCTTTCCCAAACTCCAGCGCAAGCGCAAGGCGCATGGATGACAACTGAATTCGTGCCATTCGAGGCAACGCTCACGTTCTCCCCGCCAAGAACCCCAAACGGAACGCTCGTGCTCGAAAAAGATAATCCATCCGGGCTTCCGGAACATGATGATGCATTCCGGATTCCGGTAAGATTCCGATAAATTATTCGCTTATTCATCCGTTGAAGAAATTTTTAAAAAAACATTGGTGGAAATTAGTTTTACTCGCCATAGGTTACGGCTGGCTTATTTCGTATTACTACTATTTGAGAAATCTATAAAGTGCTACAATACTCCTCAAAATGGCACAGAAAACTCCCAAATACATCTTTGTCGTCGGTGGCGTGATGAGCGGCGTTGGCAAGGGAGTTGCGACTTCTGCGATCGGGAAAATTATTCAGTCACGCGGATTTGAAGTCACCGCGATAAAAATTGACCCCTATGTCAATGTTGATGCCGGCACCATGAACCCCACCGAACACGGTGAGGTTTTTGTATTGGACGACGGCACTGAATGCGATCAAGATATGGGCAACTATGAACGCTTCCTGGGCCGCGACCTTTCGAAAGCCAATTATATGACCACGGGGAGTGTGTACTTATCGGTCATCGAGCGCGAGCGAAACCTCGAATACGGCGGCAAATGCGTTGAGGTCGTGCCCCACATACCGCTCGAAGTCATTGAACGCATTGATCGCGCCGCAAAAAAAGCAAAAGCCGATCTCGTCACTATTGAAATCGGCGGCACCGTAGGAGAATATCAGAACGTGCTTTTTCTCGAAGCAGTGCGAATGCTAAAGCTCAAAAAACCAAATGACGTCCTCTTGGCGCTCGTGAGTTATCTCCCTTTCCAAGGGAAAGACTTTGAACTAAAAACAAAGCCCACTCAATACGCCGTGCGCACCTTAAATTCCGCTGGCCTTCAGCCGGATCTCATCATTGCTCGTGCGGCAGAGCCGCTCGACAAAAAACGCAAAGAAAAAATTGCGTTAAACTGCGGCC
>JBGPMO010000064.1:0-3154 GCA_041487075.1 Minisyncoccia bacterium | reverse complement strand
GGTTCGCGGCGCCGCTCCGCTTCGTCGGGAAATGAAGAGAGGTGATGTCGGAATTCGCGTAGTCGTAACGTCCTGCGAGAACGAGCGATTCGATCGGCTCGTCGTAGTTCATGGCGAGGACAAAGGAATCGGGAGTGAAGGATCCAATGGAGCGACCGGAGTTCTTGTTTTCGCCTTCTCGCATGAAACGAGCAACTTCCATTTGAACGTATGAAGATGCTTTTCGGAACGTGGTTAGGTCTTCCCGTGTCACCCCCCAGCGATCCAACACTTCGAGAGTCGCTGTCACTTCTGAATACCGAGTTTCTTTCACTAGGTTCCCCATGATGGGTCTCCTTTTGGTTTTTGTTATGGCTCCCCGTCTGAACGGATCGCCGGTCAAGGTACTTCCCCATTCTACTGGGGATGGCTACATTATACTCCTATACCAGACCCTTGTCAATGCCTCAAAGACCCTGCGTTCCGCCAGCTGGCGGAACGCAGGGTCTTTTGGATCATTTCTATTAGCTAGTGGCTACAACCCCAACATCGGCGCTGCGGCTTTCAGTCCATCAAACGAGGTTGAGATGACAAAATAGTTGCCGAGGAGGCCATAGTTAAACGAGGCGCCAGCTTGCGTGCCCGCGGCAAAACGCGTGGGCTTACCATTTAATTGGCCTGCTTTCCATGCGCCAAAGGTGCCGGGAGGAGCAAGATAAAATTTTGTAAGATCCGCCATTTCAATCGGACCAAGGGCAGTGCTCACGTCTGCAAGATTCACGCCGTTCTTCACCTTTACCACGTACCCGGGCCAGCTCCCTTTCGCATTGTAATAAATGAAGGCGGTGAAATCATCTTCAAACCAACTCTGTATGTTTGCCGCAGTGAACCCGGGCACAAAAACCGGCAGATACGCACTTGCGGTTGCCGGACTCGCAGGCGCGGTCATGATTTGAAGTTCCTCGAGCACGCCGCCGGCGCTAATCCGGCTCGCGGCTGATTGGCTGAAACTTGCCGCAACCGCAGTAAGATTCGATTGGATGCTCATGGCGGTGAGATCACTAATCGTAACCGCGGCAACGTCAGAGAGAGCCGGGTTAAAAAATGAATGATGCTCTACTGCGGCGGGCGGCGGGGCAACGGGCGGAAGCGCTGCTGGCGGAGGCGGCGGGGGCGGAGACCCGGAGAAAAGAATCGGGTAGGTGAAGTAGCCGATAACACCCACGGCGAGAACGGCAAGACTCACAATAATCCAAAGCCAAGCTCTGCTCTTCGGCGCTCCCAAGAGCGCAGTCCCCATCATCGTATTCCCGGCAGGCGGGATCTCGCCAAACTGCGTTTCTGGTTTAAAAACCGGCTCATTCCCCGTTTCCGGCGGCAATACCGATTCAGGCACCGGCATAGGGTCACCCCTCCCAATTGATTTTGCGTCTGATTCCGCGGTTCTTATATTCACCTCTGGCTTCGGCGGCGCACCAAAGGGGGTGCTGCCCATTTGATTATCTGGCATATACCAGAAATTATACCACTATGAAGAAATGAGGGGATGGGGATAACTACAACTCCGGGAACTGACTACTAATAACTAATGACGTATAACAAACTCGAGTTCAAACGATGGCGAAAGGTTTCTTTGTTCCGAGCTTACTTCATTCCTTTTAAGGAAAGCCCAATCCTCCCATCCTCCACGCGAATCACTTTTGCTCTCACGAAGTCGCCGAGCTTCACCACATCTTCCACTTTCTTCACGTAGCCGTCTTTGAGTTCCGATACATGAATCATCCCGTCTTTACCCGGCCCGAATTCCACAATCGCGCCGAATTCCATAATCTTTACCACTTTCCCTTCAACAAACTCGCCGACTTCGTATGTTTTCACGATGGACTTCACTGCCGCGAGCGCCGCTTCTCCCTTCTCTTTATTATCAGCAGTGATAAATACTCTGCCATCTTCTTCGATATCAATCGAGAGTGCGCCGGTCCGCTCAATAATGCCGTTAATCATTTTACCGCCCGGACCAATGACTTCGCCGATTTTGGAAGGCGGGATCTGGAGCGTCACAATCATCGGCGCGAAGGGCGAAAGCTCGGGGCGCGGCTTCGCAAGCGCTTGCTCCATCACATTCAGAATATGGAGTCGTGCCTTTTTCGCCTGTGCAAGCGTCTCGGCAATCATTTTCGGAGTAAGCCCGTTTATTTTCACGTCAAGCTGAACTGCAGTGATACCGTCTTTCGTGCCCGCTACTTTAAAATCCATGTCGCCGTAATGATCTTCCGGCCCTTGGATGTCGGTCAAAATTTTATACTTCGGCTGTTCGCCGTTAGCGGTTGGCCGCTCGTCAACGATGAGCCCCATCGCAATGCCGCCTACCGGTTTTGTAATCGGCACGTCCGCGTCCATGAGTGAGAGTGAAGCAGCGCAAACCGTTGCCATAGAAGATGAGCCGTTCGATGAAAGCGTCTCTGAAACCACGCGGATGGTATAGGGGAACTCGGCGGCGTCAGGCAAAATATGTTTCAGTGCTTTGCCGGCAAGCGCGCCATGGCCGATTTCGCGCCGGCCCGGGCCCCTGAATGGGCCGGTTTCTCCGACCGAGTACGGCGGGAAGTTATAATGAAGAAGAAAACGCTTCTTGCCGGAAAATTCTATGGTTTCCACCATCTGTTGCGCTGACGGGGGACCGAGAGTGGTAATCGCTAAGGCCTGCGTATTCCCGCGTACGAAAAGCGCGGAGCCGTGCGTGCGTTTAAAAATACCAACTTCAGCATAAAGATCTCTCACCTCATCGAGGGTGCGGCCATCTGGCCTGCGGTCGTGCTCCAACACATTGCGATGCACCATCGCATCAGTTTCCTCTTCATAAAAATGCTCCGCGGCATCAAGGGACGCCTGATCTGCGCCTTCGGTAACTAAAAATGCTTTGAGCTCGTGATGCAGTTTTGCCATTGCCGCCTCGCGCGCCTGTTTTTCTTTCTGATACATCGCGGACTCGAGCTTCGACTTTAAGAAACTCCTGATTTTCTCCTTCATCTCCGGATGCGGCTCAACAAGCGCAATTACGGCTTTCGGTTTTCCGATTTTTGCAATAACCTGCTTCTGCCAGACAATAAGCTTTTTGATTTCGCGATCGGCCACGGCCAACGTTTCTGCCGCGTCCACTTCCGAAACTTCCATC
>JBGPMO010000063.1:0-3246 GCA_041487075.1 Minisyncoccia bacterium | reverse complement strand
CACAGAAGCCACACTGGAAGGGACACCCGAGTTGAGCGATGAGGCTCATGGCTCGCTCTCCCTCGATTGCGTAGTGGTAGCTTCCAACATCGACGAGGTGTCGAGCGGGAAGCGGGAGACGGTTGAGGTCTTGGGATCCCAAGAAGAGCGGCGAAGAGGGATTGTCGGCATCGATCAACTTTTCCGAGCCAACGTCCAATGCTAGGCGAATTGCAATCTCGCCATCGCCAGCGACGAGGCAATCGAACAACCCAGAGAGGCTCCCCATTGCATTCCCGGCGCGCCCGCTTTCAATGCCGCGTTTCTGCTCGCCCTTCAGGGCAGCGTTCACGAGGGTGATGTGCGGCCCACCGAGGATGATTCGGGCGTCCGGGCGTACCGACCGAATAACCTTCGCCACGCGCGTTGCGGCGGGAAGTTGTGGTGTCGTTGCGGTAAGTCCAAACACCGACGCACTCGATGCACGAGCATGGTCCTTGATCGCATCTAGGTAGTTTTCAATCCCCGAGAGATCCGCCATTTCAACGTGGGTATCCCCCTCGAGAACGCTCGCTACCCGCAGGATCCCCAACGGCATGAACACCCGCTCGTCGAGAAGAAACTCTGACGGCGGAATCACAAGGCAAACCGGATTCGCGGTCATAGTTTTTCTCCTACCCGACGAGTCGGGAAAAACAACGAATTGTGAAAGTGCAAGATACCTTCCTAAAATTGTAACAAATTATGATTCTCTCCGTGAAGAGGGTGTTAATCTAAAAACCGATATTTAATAATTGTCCAAAGAATCAAAAGGCCGTGTCGCCAATTAATCTTTTTGCCTTCGGCATAGCTCCGCGGATAATACCGGATAGGCACGTCAATTGGTTTTAAGCCGCGCTTTAAAATTTTACACATCAATTCGTTGTCAAAATCAAAATCATTCGTCTTTACGTCAATAGAATCAACAAGGCGCTTCGTAAACGCTTTATAACACCCTTCGTACTCTCCTGCGTTATTGAGATAAAGGATATTTGTGGTCCATGTAATTACATTATTCCCGAGCCAGCTTGCCCAATACCATGATTTCTTTTTTCTATCGTCTTTCTCCGGCTTAATGCGCACCCCGTTCGTCACTTCAGTCTTACCCTCAAGAATCGGCTTGATCACCGCCGGATAGTCTTCCGGATCATACTCAAGATCTGAGTCTTGAATAATAAGGATATCTCCGGTCGCGGCTTTGAAACCAGTTTTTACCGCGCCGCCTTTGCCTAAATTCTTCTCATGAAAGATATAGCGGATGCCTGATATTTTTTTTAGGATGTCGCGGGTTCCGTCTTTAGAGCCATCGTCAACAACGATGATTTCTTTCTCAAGATTACCAAGATTGACAGCTTTGATTTCATTGATAACTTTATCAATAGTTTTGAATTCATTATACGCAGGGATAATAATTGAAAGTTTTCTAAATGTCATAAAAATCTTTGGGGATTAAATGTTTGTCTATTCTCGCATATTTACGCTTTATCGCCAAATAAAATCTCAATTCAGACTTTTCCGAAACGCTTCAAGATAGTCTTCACGGCTCTTCTCAAACGCTCGCGGCAATGAAGCAGAAAAGGAACTGGGGCTCTTGAGAAACTTGTGGAGTAAGACGGTGAGCGCTTGAGTATCCCCGGGCTGGAACACAAATCCAGATATCCCCTCCTGAATCGCCTCGCGCGCAATCCCCACATCGCTTGCAATAACCGGACACCCTACCGCAAGCGCCTCGATAATTGTTCTGCCAAATCCTTCATAATCCGAAGTTAAAAGAAAAAGATCGCTTGTTTTATAATAGGAAATTAAATCAGTAGCCCACGGCTCAAAAATCACGTTGTTTGTTCGTTGTCCGCCGGAGGCGGATCCTCCTTTGGAGGATAAGTTATTAGTTATACGTTGTAAGTTATTTAATTCTGGGCCATCCCCTACAATAAGCAAAAGTGTTTTGGGATGATCTACTAGCACTTCGGTCATCGCTTGAATCGCCATACCAATATTTTTCTCTCGGGTTAAGCGGGATGCCATTAGTATAATATGCTTAAAATTCGAATATTTTTTATGGAGATCGACGGTGATGGGAATAGCACGGATTTTCTCGATATCAACAAAAACGGGCAGTGTGACGATCTTTGTTGTAAGTTGTGGGTTGAAAGTGATAAGTGATCTTTGAATCCTCTCGCTTACGACTCTCACACTCGTAGCTCGGGGCAAAAGGAAACGGGCCACGAGCACGCGCAAGCGGTTCAAAATTGATTCATGCTTAAAAAAAGGGCTTAAAAAATCGGTATGTGCCTGGAGTTGAAGCGGGATCTTAAACTGTAAGGTTAATAAATATCCGAGAAGCCCTGTTTCAAATGGATCCTGCGTAGTAATAATCCACTGACCTCCCTTTTCTTGCATGATGCGTTCTGCCACACCATAGCCGTCCCAAAGATATGAAAGCTTGGTACGCGAACGAGTTGCGTATGCAATCACATTTTTACTCACGCGATGCTCATGAGGAAATTCCCGCCCGGCAAAAACGACGATATGCAACTCATCACAAAGCGTGCCATATTCTGCCATGCGCCGCGCCACGTCCGTTCCCTCGCGAAATATATTCTTATCGGTCGAAATCATGAGAATATTCATACAGAGAGTGTGGTGTCTTCTCTCAATTTGAATTCCTGAAAGGCATCGACGAATTCGCGAGCTATATCGGCATACGAATGAGTAAAAGAAAATGCCAGAATCTTTTCTTGTTCTTTTTTGTATATATTCGGATCCGCAAGTGCAAGCACTGCTTGCGTGATTGCATGCTCGTCCATGGGGTCTACGCGCATGCCGATTCCTTGGATCCGTTTCTCTAATCCGTTTTCGCGCGTCAAAATAAATGGCTTTCCATAGTGGATAGCCTCAAGAATCATATTTGGGCTTATATCTCCTAACGATGGAAGAATAACTGCGTAGCAATGCTTCAGCTTCTCAAGATATTCCTCGCGGGGAAGCATCCCTGTTTCAAGAGAGATATGAGAAAGTTTATTTTTCGCCGTTTGAAACGCCCGCGTGAGTGTGTCTATATTTTTCCAGACGAGCGGCCGCGTAAAACAGATAAAATTCTTTTGTGGAGCAGGAGCCGTGAGCTCGGACTTTGCATAATAGTTTTCAATAATATACAGGGGGATGTGTTGTAACCTATACGCAGACACAAAGACATTACGCTGGAAGTCCGTACTGAACACAAGGGCT
>JBGPMO010000062.1:0-3459 GCA_041487075.1 Minisyncoccia bacterium | reverse complement strand
TATTAATCCTTCCGTCATCCATCCGAAAAGCTTTCATGCCTTCAAATACCGTTTGTCCATAATGAAGCGCCAGGGTAGATGGACTCAGGGAAAGATTAGCAAAAGGGACAACCTGCGGCTGCTGCCATTCACCATTGGCGTAATCGCAAACGCCGCCAAGAATGCAATCATCGCGATACTCAATACTTTTACTGCCTGAAGCATCACCATAATATGGTTTATAAACGGCTATGAAACCAGCCATACAGTTTTTCGGTTTCGAGAAACCGGTCACTCGTCCCAAAAACGATAATCACAAAATTTCGTCCTTGTGCACGAAAGATACTTAAGAGATTTCCGTTTGCTTCCGCGGTATAGCCAGTTTTTCCTCCGACAAAATCAGCCCGCCCGGCAAATTGGTTGATGCTCGTGAGTTCACGACTCGTATGGGTTACGAGATTAGTGATAATGACTGACGGTGAGGCGCTTACGGAGAAAATTTCTGGCCGGTGCGCCATAATATAGGCCGCGAGTTTTTCAAAATCATCTGCCGTTGAACGATTACCGGATGAAAGTCCGGTCGCATCGCTGAAGGTAGTGGAGGGCATGCCGATTTCAGCGGCTTTTGCGCGCATAAGCTCAATGAAATTATCTCGTCCGTAAAAACGCGCCAGTGCATCTGCGGCGTCATTCGATGAAACAACGAGCATCGCCTTTACCAAATCCTCGCTCGTAAAAATATCTCCCGCATTAAATCCTCCTGATTCTCCCTCGGTGGCAATATCTTCTGGGGTAAAAATAATACGAGTTTCAGCGAGAATTCGTTCGCGAGCAATAAGCGCCGTCATAAGCTTCGTGAGTGAGGCAATCGGCCACGATTTTCCGGCTTCCTTTTCAAAAAGGGCAAAACTGCTCCCCATTTCTTTTACGAGCGCCGCAACCGCAAGCGTTTCAGGCGATAATGCCATGTGGCGATGCGCTTCGGGGGTCGCTTGAACGAGCATATGCGACTGGGTTTGCTCCGGAGGCGGAGGCAAGGGAGGCGGGATTGTTTCAATGACCGGTGAGACTGGCGCAAGATCAACAAGGGACGAAAGAGCCGATGCGGTTTCTTTGGGAACCAAACTCATGCGCGTTGATTCGTTATTTTTGCTTTGAGAAAGGATGGTTTCGGCATGCGCTCTCTCCGATGGGCTTCTCTGCGTTTCTGAAATAGAAAGCGTTTTTTCTCCGGTGTGGCGGCCAAAAAAAACAAGCATGAGGAGTACCACGGCAAAAAAGATGCTTTGAAAATGAGTCCGCGTCATAGCATTTAAGAACTTCCGGGGGTAAGCTTTTGAAGCAGACCGTTTAACCGTGAAAAATCAGGTAGCTCTTCAAAGCGAGAAAGTCCAAAATGACGAAGCAGTTCGAAACTCGGCGCATAGCGGTATGCATTCCCGTGCCCGGGGTCAAGCGATCGTTCGATCAGCCCGCGGATAAGGAGTGAACGGAGAATAAAGCTCGAATTCACGCCACGGATATAATCAATGATGCTGCGAGACACTAATCCTGCATACGCAATAATAGAAAGGGTTTCTAGGGCGGCAGGAGTAAGCTCTTCCTGCAGTTCGCTTTTCAAGATGGCTTCGGTAAATTGAGCGAAGGCCGGCTTCGTTACGAGCTGCATGTTCTCGCCGTGAGTAAGTAAGGTGAGCCCGCTTCCGGAACCGAGTAAGCGCTTTTCGAGCACTGCGCGTGCGGCGCGTATTTCCTCGAGAGAGACCTGGAGAATCTTCGCCGCAGTTTGAAGCGAAAGCGGCTCGCCATAGATAAAAAGAATGGCCTCCAGTTTTGCGTCCAGTGATTCTTTTTCCATAATGCGAGTAGATACGCCGGCTACTCCTTTGAAATAGTGCCGGATTTCCTTACTAGTATATCACCGAATTGTTCAGATTGCTCTACAGAAATCGATCGTTCCTTTAATAAATGCAGGATGGCAAGAAAAAGAACAATGACTTCAGAGCGCGACCGGTCTTTGGTAAGATTCCGGAAACTGTGCGCGACTGCCTCGCTGAAGCGAGTAAGAAGTTCTCGAATTTTCCCTTCAAGGCTGATGATAAGCCCTTTTACTTTTCCTGGTTCAGGCGTTAATGCTTCAAGTGCCGCAATTGCCTTATTAAAGGCACGGGCAAGGGTTTCGGGAGTTAACCAGGGCGAAGGATAGAAAACACCTTTCTCGAGAGCAGTGAAAAGGAGCGGGCGGCTGTATGCAATTTCTTTTCTCATCCAGAGTTGTGAGAGCTCGCGGCTCGCTCCCCCGCTCCGCGCGGCAAACTCCCGATAAAGTGCCAGACGCGTTTCAAGATCCTTAATCTCGCCTTCTTCCTCTTCCGTAAGCTCGAGATCGGGCAGAAGCACTTTTGATTTCAAAAGCACGAGCTTTGCCGCAGCAACAAGAAAATCAGCGATCGTCCCCGGAGGCACGTTTTTGCCGAGCGTTTTGATAAATTCCAAAAAATCAACGGTGACCTCGGCTAAACTCACCTGGGTAATCTCAAGCTGTTTCGTTTCAATAAGCTCGAGCAGTTTATCGAGGGGGCCGGAGAATTGTTCAAGCTTTACTTCGTACATAAGTCATTAGTCGTTAGCGGCTTGCAACGCTTCTTTGGTATACACATTACTTGGATTCCACAGCATCCAGCCAGAGAGGAGCTCCGGTGTGCTTGAAGCCGCGTCAGTAATCGCCTTCATTTCTTGCTCTACCATGTCTGCAGTATAGGTAGCGCCAAGATTAAAATCTTGGATCCACGGGCGGAATTTGACTGCGAGCGGCGTACTGCTCGCGTCAGCAATGATTTGCTGCCGATTATAAGTGATAAGTCGTTTAATCGCCGAATCCATGGAAGCGCGTATCACTTCATACGGATGCACTGCCGGATTTTTAAAACCCTGAAATCCGGAAGCATAGTGCGATGGGTAAACCATGGGAGCCACATAGTCAAAATACGGGAAGCTGTTTTCAAGCTTTTGCCCAATCCCTAAATCATCCAAGCTGATGGTCGTAAGGCCAAAAAGATCTGCGGAGAGTCGTACGTTCGGAAGTTGTTCGCGGATATAGCTCCAAAAATCCCGCAGGACTCGTGCGCGTGATTTTTTCTGATCCCAAAAAGGATACGTTGCATCAAGCAGATTCCCGTCGGAAGGAAAACGAATGTAGTCAAAATTTATCTCATCGAATCCGCGGGCGGAAGCTTCTCGCGCGATCGCAATATTGTAATCCCAGGCGTCTTTTGCCGCGGCATCAAAGCCCCCCGCCGCTCAGAAGCAGAATTGGAAAAAACCTCACGCTAAAAAAGGCAAGGGGTGACAGGTGAAGAAAAAGACCGCCGGGTGGCGGAAACCGGGCACGCAGAAAAAAGCGCGGGGACCGACGAGATCATAGGAAGGGCGCAGTAATTACCGGGGAGAAGTTGGTGGAAGGGGACAGATTTAACCTAG
>JBGPMO010000061.1:0-3511 GCA_041487075.1 Minisyncoccia bacterium | reverse complement strand
GCCAGCGCCATTTGCACGGTTTCCAAAGTCGCGCCCATGACGGTTTGCGGAAAAGTGTTATCCCACCAACGCTGGCGCGCACGACCGGCGGAATCATTCACCGGCAGCGGCAAAAATAGTTCACGCAAAGACAAGTTGTCCGGAAAATAATAATTTTTCGCCTCGGTGATCTTAGCGAAATCCGGCGGCATCATGCGGGCGAGCGTAGAAAAAATTTGCGGGATGCCCTCGATCAATTCGCCGGGCCGAAACTTTGCCCCTTGAAAAGACCAAGCGAGCAGAACAAGACCGATACCAAAAGCGACAAAGAATTTCTTCCCATGACGCGGCCGCGCCGGCGCCTCGTTGAAAATATCGTGAATATCGGTGTTCAATTTATTCCGAACCTTGCGCCGGTTGCGACTTTGCGAGACACACGCTCAAGGGCAAATATTCACTAAGGAAAGACTTCGATCTTCTCTTGTGTCATGGAGATCAGCGTAGATCCAGACAAAAGAGCGATCTCGATCTCACTCCATTGCGATTGAAGCAATTCAAAGAGCCGGGCATTACTGCAATTTCCGACTGCGATATGAAACACCTGCGGCGGAGCGCCAAATATCAAGGAGCGATCATAAAAGTCGTTATCTTTACTGACAATAATTTCCTCTTCATTCCTTCCTCGATCCCATATTCCGGTATCAGTGGCTGTTAAGAGATCCAGATCAGCCAGATGCACGGCATCGTGACCATGGGATCTGAGCCAGCGAGCAAGTCGCGGCGGAAGATTCACGTCGACTAGAAATCTCACTTGCCCAATGAAACCTCGCGGTGGGCGGCCTGACGGGCAGCATATTCTAGGCAGGCATCCACATCGGCCTTTTCAAGATATGGGAAATCGGCGAGTATCTGTTCGGGTGTCATTCCCCCTGCCAACATTTCAAGAACGTTGCTCACGGTTATGCGCATACCACGAACGGTCGGCTCACCACCGCAAACGTCAGGCTTGATTGTGATTCGTTCCAGAAGCATGGGTCTATTGTATTGAAATCAACGGTAAACGCAAAGAGAACCTATTTGCATGTGCCCCATTACTTCCCCTCCCCGACCAAAATAAACGGCGCCCAGAAATAGGGATGAGATGTCGAGATCGTGATAGAGATTTTAGACGGAGCGCTTGAGACTTGAACCAACCTGGCAATAAGACCGCGCTGGATGACGGCCATCGCTTGTTTGATTCCATGGTTGAACGCGTCAATTGCGGCATGGTAGCGTATGAGAAAGAGGAGATGACATGAAGAACGGTCATGCGTTGGCCTTCGATAGGAAAGCGGAAGCGATCTATCGGAAAAAGCTAAAACCGAAACTCAAGGACAAATACCAGGGTCGTATCGTCGCGATCGATGTCGAGTCGGGAGATTACTTCGTGGGAGAAACTGTCCTTGAGGCAATAGAGAAGGGCCGCAAGAAGCACCCTGGAAAATTATTCTATGCCGTTCGGATCGGCTATCCGGCTGTTCACTTGCTGCGTCGTTCATGGCCATCCAAGGAAAAGTAACCGCTGCGCGGGAGCCAGTTGTTGTTCTGCAAACCATCCCGACGAAGCGCAAAATTTCTGTCATCATCGACACCGGTTTCTCCGGAGAATTGATGTTCGCCGTTGCCTCCAGTCTCGTCCTTATGTAAATTACAACTTGCTGCGAGGGCGTATCATGGCCGTACGAAGAACACCGAAACGCGTGACCAAAAAAGAATTCGTCAAAAAAATCAGTCGCGGCGCGCTCGCGACCGATCAAGTCATCGGTAAGATGGTGGACGAGCTGCAGGGCTTTGAGCGAAAGTACGGGATGCGCTCCGAGGTCTTTTACGCGCTGATCCCCGGCACCCCGGCGGAGGACCACCCGGACTTCCTCCAGTGGGCGATATTCTATCGGAGCTATTTTCGAACTTTGCAAGCCAAATTCCCTTTCAAAGAGCTAGCGGGCTATGCGGTTTGAGGGCCGCCACCGATTCTCGACTAACCCGCCAACAGGTCATCAGGCCACGCGTTCAATCTTCGTCCCTACGAGGCGCGACGGATGGTCAGGAGCTAGGTCTTTGATCCGTACGAATATAACCGGTTGCCGCTTTTCTCGCTGCCGCTTGGCATTTCTTAGATTAAAACGCTTAAGCTTTTCGTCGTAATCCGGCAGCAAAACAACCTGCGCATTCTTTGGTATCTTTTTTTCCATCTCAGGGTGAGTCAGAAGATAGCGCATGAACTCAAAACTCAGCTCCAAGTTTTTTTCTATCAGTTCGCTCTCTTGCATATTCATCGTCCTTTCAAAAACCGCTCGCGGTAAATTTGCCAGTTAGCTTTCAGGTCCGCTTCCGCAAATGTCAGGGCTTGATTGAAGTTCAAGACGAACAACGGTGTCTTAATCGCCCTACCACGGCTATCGTATTGGTCTCGGTGGCTGAATCCGTGTGCCGTGTCATAGCGAACGACAACCATCCATTTCCCCTTCCAGAAAGTTTCATATTGTACTGTAAAGCTAATGATTTTTCCTCTACTTCGAGTATGATGCTCCCGAAGACGGTCGTCTGGCCCTAGGCGAATCGTGAACTCGGTCTTTTTCATCCGGGAGCTATCTCATCAACGAGGGCTTGAAGAAAATCTTTTTCCTTCGCAATTGAAACCTAGCCTCAATGTACTTTTTCATTTCCCCTCCCCGACCAAAATAAACGGCGCCCAGAAATAGGGATGAGATGTCGACACTGACGCGAGAGGCGAGTTAGGATTAGATTCCGAAGCCGGTTTCGCCGCCGGAACTTCGCCCAACTTGCCAATGCCGCCTATGCCTCGACGCGCGAGAAGATCGCTGTTGATGTTACCGCGAATCAGTTGCAGCTGAGCTTGCCGGAGCGCTTCGACCTTGGTCATCGTCTTCAAATTCTTGTAAAAGCTCGCCATCAGCTGCGCGGTCGAGCTGTCCTCCACATTCCACAGACTCGCTACTACCGACGGCGTGCCGGCGTAAATGAACGCGCGTGTAAGTCCAACGAGTTCATCGCCGCTCGACAGTTTACCCAATCCCGTCTCGCAGGCGCTGAGCACGACCAGACTGGCTTTCAGATCCATGCCGAAGATTTCTCTGACTTCGAGTCTGCCGTCTTCTTTGTCTGATTTGGCTAGGAGAATTGCTGAAGCGAGCGGATCGTCCTCGTTCAGCTCCGCGTGGCTGGCGAAGTGGATGATGTCGTTATTCGGCGATAGACTTTTTGCTTTTTCTTCCGTGGCTTCCTTTTCTAGATAAACTGTCGATTGAGGATAGAGACTTTTAATCTCCTTTGCTTCGATCTCCGCGAACTCAAGATTCATCTTCGGATCGCCCAGATCAGGATTACCGAATGCGAGAACTTTCTCTCCCATCGCTCGATTTTTTTCCTTGGTGAACTGGAGCAGGCTCGCGCTGGAAAGATAGCTAATCGGATATTTCTCGATCAAGTAGTGGCCGTCCGAACCGACTAAAGCTTGGAACGGCAGGTAGTG
>JBGPMO010000060.1:0-3584 GCA_041487075.1 Minisyncoccia bacterium | reverse complement strand
CTGAAAGGAAAATGCTTCGCTCTGCTTGAATGCCGGTCCACCGTTCAGACCGATGCAAGGAATTCCGCAGACGGTGAATTCCACCATTAACAAATCTCCTTCCTTGCCGCCCGGAAAATCACTGGGCGCATGGTGAACTGCGGTTACTTTGCTATCAGGAAAAGTGGTGGCATAAAAGCTCGCTGCAGCTTCCGCATCTTTATCGAACCAGATGCAAATAGTGTTCTTGGGTATCATGTTATTAGAACTATTATTATATAAATCTTCGTGGCAGTTCGCAAACAAACAAGACGGCACTAGACACACTCGGGTCACCGCTTGCTCGCGGCTACTCGGGTCATGCCGATAAAAAGTTGTCTTGGCGGAGGCGGAAGGATTCGAACCTTCGGTCCGGTTTCCCGGACAACATCTTAGCAGGATGCTCCTTTAAGCCGCTCAGGCACGCCTCCGTAAGAACTAACAACTCATCACTGACAACCAAAACTTATAACGGGTCTTTTGAAGACTATCATAGAATACCGATTTAGATTGAAAAAATCAATGAAAGCTGGTATTTTTATAAAATTCAGATATGGCTTCAGATATAAACAAACTCAAACGTCCGCCCGTCGTTGTAGTTTTGGGTCATGTTGACCACGGCAAAACAACGCTACTTGATTATATTCGGAAAACGAATGTTGTGGCAGGGGAGACCGGCGGCATTACCCAAGGGATTAGCGCGTATGAGATTGAGCATAAGGGCGAGCGGCTTACCTTTATTGATACGCCCGGGCACGAGGCATTCACGAAGATGCGCTCACGGGGGCTGAAAGTCGCTGACCTCGCGATTCTCGTGGTTGCGATTGATGATGGCGTTCAGCCGCAAACCAAGGAAGCAATCACCATTATTCGGGAGAGCAATATCCCGTTTGTGGTTGCGTTAAACAAAATTGATAAAGAAGGCATTGACCAAAATCGCGTAAAAAATGAATTGACCGGAGAAGGAGTGCTTTTGGAAGGATACGGCGGGAGCGTGAGCGCGCAGCCGATTTCCGCAAAAACCGGAGAAGGAGTCCCCGAACTGCTCGACCTTCTTATCCTCGCGACTGATCTTGCCGATCTTTCTTACGACCGAGAGGCGCCCGGCGAGGGGATTATCATCGAGGTAAAACGTGACGGGAAAAAAGGCATCATTGCCACGGCGGTTATGAAAAACGGCGTTTTAAAAGTGGGGGATCCGATTTCTGCCGGAGCTGCGGGCGGCAAGGTGCGGGGACTTGAGAATTTTTTGGGAAAACGAATCACGGAAGCGCGTCCCTCAACGCCCATTATGATTTCGGGCTTTGAAGAGCTCCCGGCAGTCGGAGAGAAATTTGTGGCCGCGACGCACGTAAGGCAAGCGCCCTCCCCAAGGGCGCCACGGGCGGAGTCCGTTCCTGTAACGGAAGACGGATTTTTCCTGCATCTCGTGTTAAAGAGCAATGTGACCGGATCGCTTGAAGCGCTGATTCAGGTGATCGAGCATATCCCGAAACCGGAAAATGTCGCTCTCAAGATTATTGAGAGCTCGGTCGGGGACATCACGGACGGGGATGTCCAGCTCGCGGTATCGGTTAAGGGCATCCTTATCGGCTTTAAAGTGAAGGCGACGAAAGCGGCGGAGCAGTTGGCCGATGTCCAGCGCGTCCGCATTATTACCTCGGATATTATTTATGAGCTCGTGAAAGCCATTGAGGAAGAATTCAAGCATTTTGACAAGAAAACAGTGAAAGGAGATCTTGAAATTCTCGCGGTGTTTAAACGGCAAGGCAAAACCGGGCAGATTGTCGGCGGCCGCGTTACGGTGGGTGTTATTTTGGGAAACAGCGTTCTTGATCTCGAACGGCGCGATGCATTCTTGGGCACCGCAAAACTTTTGAATTTACAAAAAGGGCATAAAGACGTGGTTTCAGTTGAGGCGGGGAGCGAGTGCGGGCTACTCCTTGATTCGGAAGTGATCGCTAAAGTGGGAGACCATCTTATTGCCCGATAAATGAAATTCTATCGTTACGAGCGAGTGGCGAGTTTGATCCGCGAGAAGCTTTCGTGGATATTGGAGCGCGAGGTTGAAGTCCCCGCGGCGCTCATCACCATCACCGAGGTGGTGGTTGAAAAAAAACTTGACTATGCTAAGGTGCGCGTGAGCGTGTTTCCTTCCGAGAAGGCCTCTCAAGCGATGCGGGAGCTCGGGCGTCGTGTCGGAGAACTTCAATTTACGCTCGCCCGGCAGTTGAATATCCGGCCGATGCCGCGTATTTCTTTTCTTCTTGACCGGGGGCCGGAAAATGCGGCGAAGGTTGAAAAAGCGCTTTTAGAGGATAATAATAAGGAAGTTGAGTAAGGCACGGTAGCCAAGTGGTAAGGAAGCTTTCTGCCCAACGCACTTTACTAAGGAAAAATAAGGAAGTCGGGGTCCCGACGCTGAAATTTGCGGCCGTGTAGCCAAGTGGTAAGGCGACTCTCTGCAAAAGAGTCATACGCCGGTTCGATTCCGGCCACGGCCTCAAATTTCAGCGTCGGGACAAAACCACGATTCGGCGGTTTAATTCTCCCCGCCGCCTCCAGCTAGTCACTAGACCTTAGTGGCTAGTGGATGTTGAGAAGCCCGGGTGGTGGAATGGCATACACGAACGACTTAAGATCGTTTGCCGCAAGGCATGTGGGTTCGACTCCCACCCCGGGCACCACACAACAATACCTCGCCGTACGAATCAAAACCGCAAAAGAACCCGGAGAAAAACATCGGCTCGAACCATATTTTGTAGAAGCAGAAAAGAAAAATTTTCATAAGGAATTTTGAGGATAATTTCAGCAGAAATGCTGATTTTTTTGTTGCCATTGACTTCAGATATCATATATGCTATATTCTTTAATAGCGTAGGCAAATGACCTAAAACCAAGTTCCTTGAAAGGAGGAAAGTAATATGTTCTCTGAGTTGATCGCTTCTTCATGGTTCAACCCGTGGTCGGTTGGCGCGTTACTGGGTATGTTCGTCCTGTACCCTCTAGTGGCATGGCGAGATGGGTATCGCCAGACAGCAGCGTACTGGCTTAACCCGGTGGATTTTTCTGGGCCAGTTGAGTGTTACGTCTCATTACACATGGAACGTAGGCCACCGCAAGGTGCTTGGCTCTGTCTATTGGGACACTTAATCGGTTTGTTCCACATGTTCATCTTTGGGGGACTAGTCCTAGGTTTTATCCTTATCGGGCCATTTCTAGCACTTGGCTGGAAGGGATAGGCCAAGTCAGCAAGACCTAACCCGCCATGTCCTTTGGACCTCTGGCGGGTTTTTTAATAATTTGAAAGAACAAAGAATTTGCCGCCAAGACTGAAATTCGGTAGAATTTCAGTAATCCGAACTCCGCCAAAGAAAAACTTGAAATTGTCATTCGTGCGGCTCCGCCGCCTTTCCGGATTTTCGCGGGGGGACTTCCTCGCTCCGACGCAAGGTCGGAGCGAAAGCGGTTCGGACTAATTCAAGAATAGGGCACCACACAACAATACCTCGCCGTACGGCGAGGTATTGTTGTGTGGTGCAGAAATCTTTTAATCTTCGAGAACG
>JBGPMO010000059.1:0-3639 GCA_041487075.1 Minisyncoccia bacterium | reverse complement strand
TGGGACTTTCGCGCAAACCTGCACTCCGCTGGCTGCGGTTGTTTCAAGAGCAACGGGCATTTCAGTGAGTTTCTCATTCAGTTTTTTAAGCGTGAGAGGACCTACGGTTCCGGTTCCGGTCGCGTGGATCCCTGTTTTTATCTGGAAACGATTCACGGCGGCTTTCGTCAATTTGCCGAAGAGGCCGCTTACAATGCCTTCCGGATATACCTCGGAGTCTGCGGCAAGGATCGCTTGGAGGATTTTTACCTGGTCGCCGCGATCTCCTTCTTTTAATCTCGTGATGAGTTCGGCTCCGGCGGCGGTTTGCTGACTTCTTAATACGTTAATCTGCTGTTGAAGCGTTGCAATTTGGTTTAAGAGTTGGTCAAGGCTCGTGCTTTGCGCTGAGGCGATACCAATAGTGAGTGGCGCTAAAACGGCGGTCATAAGCAAAATTTTTAGTGCGTTTTTCATATGATAAGCAATAATAAATGAACTCGACCTTTAAAGTGTCTGTGACTCATAATAGCACAAAATGAATTTTTCAACGAGCAGTTTTTCATAGTTATCAGATAAAAGAAATAATATTGTGTTTACGGGTCAGAAATCCTTCTTTTGAAAGCCCGGAAATGATTTTTTGTATGCGCGCGGGCGGTTCTGAAATTTCTCGGGTGATCTGGCGCACGGACGCGAAGCGATGCGTAATGAGAAATCGGAGGATTTTCCCGCGGAGTTCACGGTCCGACCCAATAAAAGACGGCTGGCGGCGATAATTCTTACTGCGGCGGTTTGGGTTTTGTTCGAGCGTTGCAAGGTGGGTGCCGTAATCCATGAGCGCCCAGTACCACTCGCGGGGATTCGCTCTGTCCACTGTTTTCGCAACGAGCTTCAAAATTGCCTCATCAGATATGCGGCGTTGTTTCGGGAAGAAAGAGTGGATAAACACCCGGCGTATGTTTGTCTCGATAAATAGTGATGGCTGATTCCAGGCATAGGCGAGGATAGCGCCAGCGGTCGCCGGCCCAATTCCGGGGAGTTCAAGGAGTTTTTCATAGACTTCCGGCAGTTTTCCTTTATGCTTTTTACCGGTTATTTTTTGGGCTGTTTGTTGGAGCGCCAGCGCTCGGCGATTATAACCCAATCCTTGCCAGGATTTTAACACTTCGCTCGTCCGTGCATGAGCAAGGGTTTCGAATGAGGGGAATCGTTTTAAAAATCGAGGGTAAAATTCCAGTACGCGCGCGACTTGCGTTTGCTGGAGCATCATTTCAGAAGCAAGAATGTGATACGCATTTTTTGTCCGCCGCCACGGCAGGTCGCGGCCAGATTCTCGATAGTATCCCCAAATAAGTTTCTGAAATTTTTTGATGCTCATCATGACGGTGCGATGGCTACTTGATTACGGAGCCGGGCGGAACTTCTTTTTCCGGCATGAGGATTACCGGAGTCTCCGCGTCAGCTGCGAGCACCATACCTTGGCTTTCGAGCCCCATAAGGAGCCGTGGCTCAAGGTTTGCAATGACGGTTACTTGTTTGCCGATGAGGGATGCTGGGTCATAGACCTTGCCAATACCCGCGATAATTTGTCTACCGTTTGCTTCGCCGATATCAATATGCAGTTTCAGCAACTTTTCCGAATTCGGCACTCGTTCAGCCGCACGTATGGTGCCGATTTTAAGCTCTGCTTTTTTAAAATCTTCGAATGAGATCATACGAATATCATAGCATGTGAAAAAGAAAACTGCCCCCGCAAAAAGGGGAGCAGTTTTCGAGTATGCCGCGAGAAAACAATCTATTTTCCTTGGATTGAGTGAAGAACAACGCGGAAGGTAAGCGTTTGGTCTGCGAGTTCGTTTGCGGTGTTGCCGTAAGCGAGTGCGGGCGGGATAACAAGTTTTCGCGTGCCGCCGATTTTCATGCCGGCGACTCCTTCATCCCATCCTTTAATCACTTTTCCGGCGCCAATCGTGAAGCTAAACGGCGTTCCCCGGTCGAATGAGCTGTCGAATTTCGAACCGTTCGGAAGCGTTCCCTCATAATCAACCGTAACGGTGTCGCCGGCCTTCGCTTCTGCGCCAGTTCCCACTTCAATATCTTGGATTTGAAGCCCGTCTGCAGTTGTTACCACGGCTGGTTCTGTTTTTGCGCCAACCGTATTATTCAGAGATGCCGTCTGCGCCGGTGCTCCGCCGCGTCCCACAAGAAAAATAACGACGAGCAGTGCAAGCGCTCCGCCAATAAGCCAAATAGTTTTTCCTGAATTCATAGAGTGATACATTAATGAATCTTTTTGACCTTTATTTTTTTGAGAAAGACTCACTGATGAAAGTGAGTCTTTCTGTGCGAGAGTCGAGGTTAGTAACCCCGGCCACCGCCGAAGTCTCCACCGCCACCACCTCGGTTGAAGCCACCACCCATCCGCGGAGCGCGAGGCTCCATCGGCCGGGCTTCATTTACGGTAAGCTTGCGTCCGGAAAGCTCTTTGCCATTCCACATCTCGATTGCCTTGTCGGCATCGGCATCATTCGTCATAGTGACGAAACCGAAACCTTTCGAGCGGCCAGTCATGCGATCCATAATGATGGTTGCTTCCTGCACATCACCGGCTTGGGCAAAAGCGTCACGGAGCTCGTCCTGACTCGTTGAGTAGGGCAAGCCACCGACATATAACTTTTTAGCCATTTCTTGTAATTATCTTTGTAGGGCGACCGCTCACCTGGCATCCGCGAAAGGTCAATTCTGACCTTTCTACTTATCTACCGCGCTCGTTCTCGAGGGGAGAGAACCAATTGAGAAACCTACTATTGGGGAGTATACGCCTATAGGGTTTAAAAGTCAAGTACCCGCTATATGCCTTTAAAAATGTTCAATTTTCGCCGCGACAATAAAATCATTTTCCGATAAGCCGCTGACCGCATGAGTCCAGAGTTCTATCACGACGCGGCTGTAGAAAATATGGATATCAGGATGGTGGTTCTCTCGTTCTGCAAGAACAGCAACTTTATTTACAAAGCCAATCGCTTCCTTAAAGTTTTTAAATGTGAACTCACGCTGGATGCGTTTGTTCTCTACCAACTGCCACTTCGTTTTGAGTTCAGAAAGATATCGCTCCACATGCTCATGTGAGAGCGGCGGAGTACCGCCCTCGCATGGGATACAGTGTTTCGATAACAAGGGCATAGAGACAAACTATCAACTTTAAACAATAAATCAGAAACGGAATTCGTTTAGAGTTTTAAGTTTATAGTTTTTGTTTATCGTTTCTACCACGGCCACAGCGAAAGAATGATTGCCGCAAGGGTAATATTGACGAGCTGATAGCTGTTATTTAAGAACCAGAGCCCCCACGATTTTCCTTCCCAGAGAATTGAACCGAGTGATACGGTGCCGACAAATCCGAGCCAAATCCAAAAACCGAGCTGCAGAGCATCAGTGATTGTGGAAGATCCGACGAAGCTCACAAAGTGAGCAAGGACATAAGCCATGGCAAATGAGCCGATAAAGGTGATGACATACGATTTAGTCATCCCTTTTGCTTTTGCCTTCCCGAGTGTTTCCGCAGTCATCCCGGAGAGTCTGATCCATGTCTTTCCAAACAGAATGGGGGAGTACCAAAGTCCGCCTACAATCATACTTGCAATCGCAGCCGCAAGAACC
>JBGPMO010000058.1:0-3679 GCA_041487075.1 Minisyncoccia bacterium | reverse complement strand
CGTCGAAAGGCAAAACGCCGGTCAGAATCTCGTAGAGCATGATCCCTATGCCCATCACGTCGGCACGTGAGTCGCGGAGGATAAGCGGGTTGTAGTGAGGGGTTGTTGTGATCACGCCGCGCTCGTCCATGCGCATGGCGGGATCGAGCATGACGACCGAGCCCGAGTGCTTGACGATGATATTCTCGGGCTTTAGGTCGCCGTGATAGGGCAACGCGCCCGTGCGAGCGAGCTCCTC
The DNA here is from genome assembly GCA_041487075.1 of Minisyncoccia bacterium. Taxonomy (GTDB): domain Bacteria; phylum Patescibacteriota; class Minisyncoccia; order UBA6257; family 1-14-0-10-40-38; genus JBGPMO01. The sequence continues at coordinate 3,441 of JBGPMO010000058.1, read as the reverse complement.
GAGCGCCCGGACGATGGTAAGAAACCAGTTTAGGCGGATTGCTTCGAGATCACGTATCCTCTCACGGAGAGTCTTCCCGCGCATGTATTCCATTACGAGCACGGGCCGACCTTCATAGGCGAACGTTTTATGGCATTCGACCATGTTCGAGTGCGTGACCCGCGACATGAGCTCGGCATCGGCGCGCAGAAGGTCGTCGATCTCGTGGATATCCAAGAAATCAATGCGCACGCCGTCCTTGCGGAAGAAAATTGCTTCGGCCGGAGTCTCATCCGGACTCACCCCCTCGGGCCGACGCTCATTCGTAACCTCGAGAAAACGCGTAACAAATCTTCCGCCGCCTGCGTTATCTCCAAACTTCAAAACAACTTGTTTGCCGGTCTTGATGTGCTTCGCAAAATAGACAAGGCCAAATCCTCCTCGCGCATGAAATCGCACGATCTCATACTCCCCTACCCTCTCCCCTATGCCGAGCTGAATCATTGCATACCTCCTTAGTATTCGGTTATCGAGTCGATTTCTCCCCGGAGAATCTCCGAAAAGAATTGAGTGCTAATATATATGTTACTTGAAATATGTTTTATTGTCAAAAAAAAGGGCGTTCGCTGAACTGCGAACGCCCGTTCCATCTCGAAACTCCTGCTATCTCCGCACCGGGAACTCGTTAGCTCCCCGGCGCTTCATCTCCAAGTACATCGTCCGCAGTCTCTCAGCAGCTTGCACTGCCCGTGATCTCGCGACTAACGGATTGATATTACGCATCTCGAGAGCAATCTTTTTGAAGTTCGCTGGCTCTCCGTTGCTCGCCCCCACAAGCGAATTCAAAATGGCCTGGTCATCTATCATAAGCGAATCCCAGGCCCGATTCGCCGCCGCCATATGCGCGGAACTCATACTTGCGTCAGGATGGAACACAGCCTGGACAATCTTTTGTATGCCGTTCCGTACGCTCTCTTCGTCGCCTGTTTCCATGACGATCCTCTCTTTTCGAAGTACGAAATTTTTAACACCGTCTCCGCCAAAAAGTTCTGGCTCACGAACCGGTGCCGATTTCCATCTTACTCCACCCTCTGCCGGAAATGCAATACTTCCTCAAAAAAGGCCTTACTGAAACCCCTCGTATTCGCGGAGTACCAGCTGTGAATCAATCTGCTGCATGGTCTCGAGCGCAACCGCAACCACAATCAAAAGTGCGGTGCCTCCGATCGTAAGCACCTGAATGCCGGTCAAAAGCTGGGTGATATTGGGCAAGATCGCAACCAGCCCTAAAAAGATCGCGCCGAAAAGCGTAATGCGCCGCGTAAGTTTCGCCAAGAATTCACCAGACGGCTCACCGGGACGGATCCCCGGGATAAATCCGCCGCTCCGCTGGAGATTTTTTGCGATTTCCTTGGGATCAAATGTAATTGCCGTATAAAAATAAGTAAAAATGACTACCAGCATAAAGTAAATCGCGCTATAGATGAGCTGATTATTCAGCACGCGCGTCACGATTTCATTCAGTTTTACCGAAAGGTCGGTCGAAAAGATGGAGATAATCTGCGCGAAAAACTGCGGGAAGAGCAGGATTGAAATCGCGAAAATAATGGGGATAACACCCGCCTGATTAACGCGGAGCGGCAGATAACTTGTGCTGCCGCCGAACATCTTCGTGCCGCGGATGCGTTTTGAATACGAAACCGGAATTTTCCGCTCGCCTTGGTTTACAAACACTACGCCGGCAATAATAATAATAGAAAGCACGGCAAACCCAATATAGGTCGGAATCGTAGAAGCATCCACCGTGGTAAAAGCGGTCTGAATCGCAGCAGGGATTCTGCTCACAATGCCGGCGAAAATAATCAGTGAAATGCCATTGCCAATCTTATACTCACTGATTAATTCTCCAATCCACATAAGCACCATAGAACCGGTCGTAACTGCAACGACGCTTGAAATGAGCGCGCCAGTGCCCAACTGGCCCAACACTCCTTGCCGCGCAAGCAAATTTAAAAACCCATACGCATTCAGAGCCGCGAGCGGGAGGGTGATGTATCGCGAATAGCGATTGAATTTCGCTCGTCCAACCGGACCTTCCTCGTAATACATAGCTTTCATTTTCGGGAATATCATCGTGAGAAGTTGCATAATAATGGTTGCCGTGATGTAAGGGCCAACACCTAGCATCATCACCGAAAGTCGCGAAAGCGCGCCTCCAGAAAAAATATTCAAGAAACCAAATAATTGGTTTCCTTCTAAAAAATTGCGCAGGCGCGCGAGATCAACGCCCGGGATGGGAATCGCGGCAAGCAACCGAAAAACCAAGAGCCAGAGGAGTACCATAAAGACTTTCTTTCGGAGATCGGGAACCTTAAAGATTTGGAAAAAGCGATTCATGCGGTAAGAGATGTCGTATCTTATACTCGAAATTCTTGAATAGTTCCGCCAGCCGCCTCGATTTTCTTTTTCGCGGACGCGGAAATACGAACGCCGCTAAAGGAGAACGCACGCTTCACCTCCCCTGCTCCCAAAATTTTTACGGTTCCGGGCCGTCGAATAAGCCTCGCCTTTAAAAGGCTCGCCGGATCAACCGCAGTTCCTTTCATACGAGCTTCAATAAGCCCGAGATTCACCGGTAACGCCTTATGGGCATTGGACACATTTTTAATACCGCGGAGTTTCGGAAGTCGTTGGATAAAATCCCGTTCAGCCGGCCGGATGCGGTGTCCGGATCGTGATTTCTGCCCTTTCGTGCCGTGCCCCGCAGTGGTTCCCCTTTTGCCGCCGCGGGCAATGCGCGTCTTTGGGTAACGGCGGGGATGGCGGGCGTGTAATTCGTGAAGTTGCATGTTCGTGTTATTGTGCAGGAGACTTTTGTTTCGCGTTAAGGTTCTTTAATTTTTTTAACGCCTCAAGCGTAGCAAGAGCGTTCGTCAGCTTATTTGGCGTTCTTCCTAAACATTTTGCTGTAATATCTTTCACGCCGGCAAGGGCAAGAACCGTACGCACTGCCCCTCCTGCAATAAGCCCGTGCCCCTTTTTTGCCGGCTTTAATCGCACCCAGGCGGCACTGAATTTTGCCTCTACCTCATGCGGGATAGTCCGGTCAACAAGCGGAATAGTAATGATATTTTTCTTTGCAATCGCTTTAGCTTTCTGAATCGTCTGGGCGACATCGAGTCCTTTCCCAATGCCTGCGCCCACACGGCCTTTTTCATCGCCAAGAATAATGGTTGCGCGAAAACGAAACCGCTTGCCTCCCGCGGTCACGCGCGTAACGCGGCGCAGATCAAGCACCTTTTCCTTAAATTCTTCTGGTTTCCGCACAAACCCGCGGCGGGGATTATCTTTTCTCATACATTATATAGCTAGTCCTCCTTCGCGAAGGGCCTCTGCCACTGCGCACACCCTCCCGTGATATTGATACGATCCCTTATCGAAAACTGCGGCCTTTACCCCAAT
>JBGPMO010000057.1:0-3707 GCA_041487075.1 Minisyncoccia bacterium | reverse complement strand
AAGTTCATTCAGCTTCGGAATTCTTAATTCAACGGCATGGTAGTTGCGCACGTCCGCGAGATCCGTTGCATATGCCACGTAACCGGAGAAATCCTTGATATCAATCACGATGGCATTCAGCTCGGTCGTTTTGATGAGATTGATAAGATAATTCATCTTTCCCGTGTTTCCCGCGGACCAGCTCGTGGCATAGATCGCCTTAATGACTGAGGGAGGATTGGGAAGCGGCGTTTGCGCCTCAATGTCGGTATGCGCGCCAAGGAATATCGGCTTTTCTTCTCGCGGCAACACAGTGGTCGAAGTAGCAATGGGTGAAATCGGAGCCAATACTCCTCCATCGATAGAATCCGGAAAAACCGAAGGGGTGCCTTCACGAATATCAAGGGTATGTTCACTCATTAAAATGCCGCTTGCAAACAAAAAAAGCCCAAGCGATGCAATAAGTGCCACAATCAAAAACCCTGTAAACCATTTTTGAACCTGCATCTCCTCCATTCTACCGAATAACTCGGTTGAGAATCAATGAAATTAGCTTTATAATCAGGGGTATGTCCATTGCTCTCTACCGTCGTTACCGCCCGAAACTATTGCGCGAACTGTTCGGGCAGGAGCATATTCGCGAAATTCTCGAGAGTGCCGCACGGCGTGAACGTCTCGCGCACGCCTATTTGTTTTATGGGCCGCGCGGCAGCGGCAAGACAACCGCGGCTCGCATTCTCGCAAAAGTCGCGAACTGCGAAACACGCGCAAAAGACGCAAAATTCCGGGAAGAAGGAGAACCCTGCAATCGGTGCCGGCCGTGCCAAGAGATTGATGAAGGCCGAGCTCTTGATGTGGTAGAAATTGATGCCGCATCAAACCGCGGCATTGACGAAATTCGAAATCTGAAAGAGAGTGTTACCCTTTCCCCTACCTCCTACCGCTATAAGGTGTTCATTATCGATGAGGCGCACCAGCTTACGAAAGAAGCATTTAACGCGCTTTTGAAAACGCTTGAGGAACCGCCGGCGCATGCCATTTTTATCCTTGCCACCACGGAGTATGAAAAAGTGCCTGCGACGATTGCTTCCCGAACCCAGCGGTTTCATTTCAAAAAACTGGCGCTTCCCGAAATACAGAAAAAGCTTTTGGGAATTGTGAAAGCAGAAAAAATGAAAGTTGCCGATGATGCCCTCGAGCTTATTGCCGCTGCTGCCGAAGGCAGTCTCCGCGACGCAGAATCGCTCTTGGAACAACTGACTTCGCTTGAAGAAGCAGTGACCCTTGATTCGGTTGAAAAAATTATCGGCAAAGTCGGATTTCGCCGGACTGCGGCGCTCGTGGAACTGCTGATTACTCATAACCTCGCCGATGCCCTTCAGTATGTCGCGAAAGTTGAGCGTGACGGCTATAACGTGATAGATCTTACCAAAGAGCTGATTCATTATCTCCGCCGCGCGCTCACGCTGAAATGTGATCCGCAGATTGAAACGCTCTTTACGCAGGAGCTGACTGAAAAAGAGCTGATAGATTTAAAAAAACACGCCGCTGCACTGGATCCTATAAAAATAATTCCGCTCATCAAATCCTTAATCCGCGCGTGGGGCGAGATGCGCTACTCGCCCTTTGCGAGCGTTCCTCTTGAAGTCGCCATCATCGAGAATTTGCGATAAATCGCAACAGAATAAAAAACGCCAGTGAATAGGTGCCACTGGCTTGTGCTCACTCGTCAAATCGTAATCGTCCTCTCTTTTTGTAATCTGATGTGTTTTTGACTTTAGGAAAGAAATATAGTAAACTGTATCCTTCCTATGCGCATTATAAGAAACATCGCAATCATCGCCCACGTTGACCACGGCAAATCAACGCTGGTTGATGCGCTTTTAAAACAATCTGATACTGATCTCGGGAAACTGGGGACTCAGGAATTGATTATGGATTTTAACGAGCTCGAACGCGAGCGCGGTATTACGATTTTTTCAAAAAATGCGGCGGTCATGTACGGCGACGCGAAAATAAATATCATTGATACCCCCGGGCACGCTGATTTCGGCGGCGAAGTGGAGCGGGTGCTCAACATGGCGGACGGTTCCCTGCTGTTGGTTGATGCGCAAGAAGGGCCTATGCCACAAACGCGCTTCGTGCTTAAAAAAGCGCTTACCATGGGGCACAAGATCGTCGTCATTATCAATAAGATTGATAAAAAGAATGCACGCGTAAATTATGTGCTTGAAAAAGTTATTGAGCTTTTTATTGAACTCGGGGCGACGAACGAACAGTTAAACTTTCCGATTGTGTATGCCGCAGGGAAGCTCGGCGTTGCAGGCCTCGCTCCCGAGCTCGAGAAAATGAAAGACATCAAACCTGTTTTCGAAACGGTGTTAAAATACATCCCCGCTCCGGTGGTGAGTGAGACTGAACCCCTACAAATGATGATGGTCTCCATTGCGTACGATAATTACAAAGGCCGCGTTGGCATTGGCAGAATTCAGCGCGGCGTTATTAAAAATGGCGAGGCCGTAGCGCATATCTCACGGGACGGGAAAACGATAAAAACGAAAATCACCTCGCTTATGACTTTTGTCGGTCTCGTAAAAGTAGAAACCCCAGAGCTTTTTGCCGGCGACATCGCCGCAGTATCCGGCGTCGAACATATCATGATTGGCGACACGATCGCTGATGTGGAACACCCGGAAGCGCTTACCCCCATCCTTATTGAAAAGCCCACGGTCAAAATGATTTTTGCGGTGAATAATTCCCCTTTTGCGGGGCAAGAAGGCACCTATTCCACATCGCGCAATTTAAAAGAACGGCTTGAAAAAGAACTCGACAATGATGTGGCGCTCCACGTCATGCCCGGAAAATCTCCGGATGAATTCATGGTTGCCGGCCGCGGAGAACTGCACTTGGCGATTTTAATTGAAAAGATGCGGCGCGATGGATATGAACTGCAGGTTTCGCGGCCCGAGGTTATTTTTAAAGACGAGGGAGGTAAAACCATGGAGCCAGCAGAGGATGTCTGGATCGAAGCGCCGGAAAAATATTCGGGTGTTATTATTGAAAAAATGAGCAAGCGGCGCGGCGAACTGCGCAATATGAATATTGAAAATGGCAGTGTTCATTTTCATTTCTTTATCCCCACCCGCGGCCTCATCGGGTTTCGCAATGAATTTTTAATCGACACCAAGGGCACGGGAATCTTAAACTCTCTTTTTGCCGGCTATTTCCCGAAATGGGAAAATATCGAATCAAGCCCGCACGGATCGCTTATTGCGCATGAGTCAGGGAATACAACGGCATATGCGCTTTTGAATGCGCAGGAACGGGGCGAAATGTTCATCGGCCCGGGCGTGAAGGTATATGAGGGTCAAGTCGTTGGGGAAAACGCAAAAACAGAAGACATGGTGGTAAATATCTGCAAACAAAAACAGCTCACCAACTTTCGGGCAAAAACGGATATGGTAACCGACGACTTGGTGCCGGCGAGGGAAATGTCTCTTGAGCAATCGCTTGAATACATTGGCGACGATGAGCTGGTTGAAGCAACCCCGAAGAGCATCCGTCTGCGGAAACGAATCCTGAAGAATGCTCTCAGGAAAAAATAATATTGACCGGCCAAAGCTCTCGCGTTAGGATAACAAGTGTTCTCGCCCGCTAAGGCGTCTCATAAAAGGCATGATACAAAAGATAGTATTTGGATTCACGATGCTTGCGCTTGGCATTCTTTT
>JBGPMO010000056.1:0-3780 GCA_041487075.1 Minisyncoccia bacterium | reverse complement strand
GCCGGCGCGCCGGCCGCGCTATTATTATTTTTGGATGACGGTACAATGGATTTTAATTCCGGTAACGCTCGTTGGTTTCGGATCGATTCCGGGAATTGATGCCGAAACGCGTTTAATGCTTGGAAAATACATGGGGTTCTGGGTGACACCGAAAGTGAGACTGGGAAAGACCTCTGATGAATCAGCGAGCCCAGCCGTATTGACATAGTCGAATAAATACGGTAAAAGTAATTATCTGACTTTCTTATGTCAACTCACAAGGAGGACTTATGGTAACAAAGGTCCTGGATACGGCCATAGGGAGTCTCCGAATATCGGAGCTGAAGCGTGGCTCGGACGATGAGCGTGCGATCGGCGCGCGCCTCGTGCGCGTGACCCAAGGGCTCGCGCACGAGCTAATCCCCAAGATGGCGGTGGCGTCGAGCCTTACAATGAGGCTCGGGGATGGAATCGAGATTCGTGTTACTCCCGATGGCACGATCATCGGGCATGAGTGGCACGATGTCCCCGTGGGCGAGGTTCTCGAGGCGCTCCGTGAAGCTGTCGCGACTCATGCGGCAGGCCTCGGCCAGACAGCGAAGATGAGAAGGGTGGCGCACTGTCTCGGCATTCTCGTCAGGGCCGCCCAGCTCCAGCCGATCGAACGGCTGGAAGATATCGAGCTTATCGCCGCGACAATATGCGGCGAGTAAGCTGCCCAGGACCAAGGATGACCCTGCCGTCCCGACGCAACGTCGGGACGGCGCACTTTTATTTAAGATCCGGGAGCGCAGCCCACAAGGCCTCAAAAATGGCGTAGCGCGTTTTGGCGAGCGAAGGGCTTTCAATAATCATTAAAATATTTTCGCGCCGCGGCGAAATAAAAGCAACGAACTGGTCGGTGATAATTTCGGTAAAGGGCAGCTTAAAACGAGGCGGCAGCAGTTTCGATACGCGGTTTTCCAGTTTATCTTTTACAATAATCGAACGAGCCAGCGGCGAATCGGCAATCAAGTGATATGAGAAAATTTTATTTTTCTTTTTCAAACTAATAATCTTTTTTAAAATATATTTTTCGCGCACGAACTCGGTAAAATTTTCCGCCGATGTCGTTATGCGATATTCTTTGGTTTCCGGAACCAAAATGCGATCCCACAGCTGCTTAAATCCAGTGGGGCCGTAAAAATAAGAAATTTGCGGGCGATGCATGGTCTCGTGCTGGAGCGATTCAAGCTTCGGCAATATATGCTCTATCCGCACCGCGCGTTGCCGGATCAAGCTTGCTAAGCGTCCTGGTTTTTCAGGAACTAAATATATTTTTTTGCCTTGTCTAACCTGAAGCAGCATACCCATCGCCAATAATTTTTCGACCGTGTAGTAGACAGAGGTTCTTTTTTGCTTTGCCTCTCGCGCAATTTGCTGAATAGTGCCTTCTCCCAACGCCAACGCCGCAAGATATGTTTTTGTCTCAATTTCGCCCAGACCAATGTCGTGAAAAGCCGTAATAATTTCTTTCATACATATCACTCTATCCTAGATGAAGCTAAATTGCAAAATGTTGTCGAAGTATTCGACAAAATATATTGCGCTTTCTTTGCCGAGGCGTACACCGGAATTAAAGACTTGTCCCTTGGCAATTCAATAACAGTAGAGAAGAGGAGGTTCGCCATGAACGTGACATTCTACGGAACCCGCGGCTCACGCGCCATTAACCGCCCCGACAGCACACGCTACGGCGGGAATACCACCTGCCTTCGCATCGCATCGCCCTGTCTCCCCGAAAACCACTGGCTTTTCGTGGACGCGGGCACTGGAATCTGCGAAGCCAGAACCGACTTTCTCGCAGCCGCAACGATTCTGCAAACTCACTACCATCACGACCATACGCAGGGCTTCCCGCTTTCTCCGTTTCCGTTCTTGATGCACGTGCCGCTCACCATCATCGGCCCGCGCGAACACGACATGGGACCGCATGAGGTTTATGCTGAAATCATGAAGAAGCCGCTTTTCCCGGTTGAGCTCGCGACCGTTGAGAGTCACATCGAATTCATCCCCATCGAGCGGCCTGCGAGCGAAGTAATCGTCTTCCACTCCAGAGGCGGCATGCAAATCTTCCCGCTTCACATCTTCGAGCGCCTTACAAGCACGGGGAAAGAGCTTCCTTTCGAGGATGGCCACTTCTCGGTGAATGAGTGTGGTTGTGCGTCTCCGGCTCACGAACCACCCCGAGTATGCGATCTCGTACCGTTTCGAAGAGCGGCCGACGGGCAAAGTGTTCGTTTTCGTGACCGATCACGAAAACGAAGATGGCATTCCCGCGGACTCCATCACTCATTTGAAAGGCGCCGACCTTCTCGCTATCGACTGCCAATACAGCGAGAAGAAATATCACGCCGCAGTCGGCGGAACGGCAGGCTGGGGCCACGGCACGCCCTGCTACGTCGCGCGCGTTGCAAAACTCGCGGGCGTAAAGAATCTCGGTCTCACGCATCACGATCCGCCGTCGAGCGATGAGATGATTGACGGCATCGTGGAAGATACGCGCGCCGCCTACCAGAAAACAGGCGGCGAGGGAGGCGAGATCCCTATCTTTGGCTGTTACGACTACCTGGAAGTGCCTGTGTAGTCACGCCGAAGTGAAGTACGGCTCGGGAGAAATTCCGAGCCGCCTTTTATTCAAGACCCAACAGCGCGCGCCAAAGTGCTTTAAAAAGTTTTGGAAAATCTTCACTCCCATACTCTAGAGTATGGGAGTGAAGATTGTGTTTTTAAAATTTTAAAATAATGATTATATGGCAACATCGCAGATTTTTTATAGAAGAGTTGACGGCGCTGCCTTCATTTGCTTAAGTTGAACTGTTCTTGGAATGGCTCGCGTGGTGCCAAGGAACCCACGTACTCACTTTTCTCCGCGCACCGGCTTCCTATAAGCCAACGCAAAGGAGATACAATGCATGACGCATACGCCACGGAATTCAGGACAACCCTTCTGCGCCGCGGGGCCTACGTTTACTTCAATCCTTGGCTCATCCAGAGCATCAAGGATGGTACAGTGAAGGCACTCGTCTTCAGCATCAAGTCTGGGGTTGTGAAAGAGTTTGCTGACACCGAATTTGGAAGAAGCCCCTTATGGGCATCTCTGAAAAGAGCCGAGTACGGTGAGCCTCAACAGCTCGAGGCTGAAAGGGGTGCGGCGACCAAAGAAGATTGGAGAATCATCCAGGAGAGATTTCTGTGGAACGAAATGCCGATGATCGAACTGCCAGATCAATCGGTAGCAGAGCTCGAAACCTGGACCATCTGGGGCCGAACCTCGGCGGCCGGGATCGACATCACTCGGGGAGAAGGATACGTCGTTAAGGTGACGAAAACTATCTCGGCCAAAGAATGGCGAAAGTTTCGGCGAAGAGTTGTACAAGCGTTCTGGCTTTCGAACCCCAACCAAGTCGTAGCAGTCGCGCTAGCTCTCAAGGTCACGGTCTAGACATCGCGCCGTCCCGACGCAACGTCGGGACGGCTAATTTATTCTAGATGCACATTCGCCTCAAATTGATCGAGGCGTTTTTTTAGTTCTACGTAAGATTTAAATGAAGGATCTTTGGCAAGAATTTCCGCCGCCGCATCACGTGCTTCTTGCACAAGCTTCATATCGGTAAATCCCTTATACGCAAACGGCGGGATGCCGGATTGGCGTGTGCCAAGAAAATCTCCGGGGCCGCGGATTTTCAAATCCATTTCGGCAAGCTCAAATCCATTTTTTGCGAGAACAACTGCTTTGAGCCGTGCGGAAGCTTCAGCCAG
>JBGPMO010000055.1:0-3929 GCA_041487075.1 Minisyncoccia bacterium | reverse complement strand
CTCATCCACATCGTCTTCATCCTTCTCATCCTCGTCTTCGTCTTCCTCCTTTTCTTCTTCGTCGAGATCAAGGTCGTCATCCGTGGATTTTTCTTCATCCGCGAAAGCTCCGATCTCCTCGTTAGTCTTTTTTGGTGCGCGCATAGTAGTAAACCCTGTCCCGACCTTTCGAAAATTTATTATTGCACCAATTATAGTGGCACGCCTTTAGCTGTCAACCCCACCCATTCCCCTTGCGTTATCAGGGATAGTATACAAAAAATCATTCGGCTTCAATGCGGCTCAAAAATGGTTCTCGGGCGGCTGTGGCAATGGCGATGGCGAGCGCATCAGAGGCATCATCATACCCCTCAAGATGCTCTATATGGAGTGTTTTTTTGACCATAGCCGCAACCGCCGCCTTATCCGCGGCTCCATATCCTGCAACTGAAAGTTTGACTTCAGCTGGCCTGCATTCGCGGATGGGAATTTTTGCTTGGGCAAGGAATGAAAGAATCACCCCGCGTGCTTGTGATACCGCAAGTGCGGTTTTGCGGTTTTTCCCAAAAAAGAGGCCTTCGACGCCGGCAACATCAGGGGCTAATGAAATAAGGAGTTTCGAGAATTTTCCCCCGAGGTCGGCTATTTTTTCGATCTCATCCTCCCCCGTCACTTCAAGAACGCCGTAGGCGATGAGTTTCCAGTCCGTGCTTTCAATAAAGCCGTACCCAATGCGCGTCGTTCCGGGATCGATGCCTAATACCTTCATATTAAAAATAAAAAATCCACACCATTTAATCTTTCATATTAGTCGTGACTCTCTGCACTTCATTTTGGTCTTCAAGGGCGGCGATCAGTTGCTTTAATCTCTTTACGCCTTCAGGCGAGACGGGTTGGGTGAATTTTGCCTGCCAGGCATTTTCATGCTTTTCGAATGCCCAGAGCACACTTCCCGGATCTGCCATCTTAGCTTCATGTTCGCCCAATATCTTTCTGATTTCCGCGATGGTGCGATTTCTATTATCCGTAATGCCTTGAATGAGCATCCCCGCTTTTTCCGGGCCGTAGGCCTCAACGATAATTTCTTCTAAGGGTTTCATCTCGAGAGATCGCTTAAGCGCGCGTTCAATGTTTTCATTGGGAACGTTTGCGGCTCGAGCGGTTTCTACCGCGGTGCGGAGTCGTGGGTTAAAGTCTGGGTTCGGGTTGTCTCGTGCGGCAACCGAAACCGCGACAAGGAGCTTTGAAAAGACTTTTGCCCGTTTCTCGTCCACCGCTCCTTTTTTGTGCTTAATTTGTGACCAATGGCTATGCCCTGACATAAATGGATAACGTATCCCTTACAACGTACAACGAACCAGGGCCGAGCTCAAGCTTATTTGATTCTTCAGTAAAAATCCTTGCTCCTGAGAGCAGATTGCGATACCATGCAATCATGCAGCCGATCGGAAAGTTTGAAGAACAGCTATTAAAAATCCGTGAAGCTTCGGAAGAGCGAGAGGCAGAACGCCGTGCGCGGGAACGTGGGCTTCCCTATCTTGCCGCGGAACATACGCCGGTGAAAATTGACGCGTTAAGACTGATTCCCGAGGCACGGGCGCATTCCTTACAAGTAGCTGTTTTCGAAGTGAGGAAACCCGAGGTTGCGATTGCCATCTTTGATAACGCCATCCCCGGTGTTACCGAGTTAATACGTGAATTTGAAGGGCAGGGACTTACCGCAAAGCTTTTTATCGTATCACTTCGTTCACTCGAGCATCTGTGGAGTTTTTATAAATTCGTTGGAGAAGAAAAGGCGCCGATTACGAGCCGGGTCAATATCGAGCGCGAAGAAATTTTACGCCTCACCGCGAAACTTCAAGGAATCCCGAATGTTACGAAGGCAATCGGCCAGTTTGATTTTAAGGAGTCTTCCGTTACGATCTTTTTAGAAATAGTGCTTGCAGGCGCGCTCGCGAATCGCGTCTCCGACATTCATTTCGAGCCTTCTGAAAAATTAGTAAAGCTTCGCTATCGGATAGACGGGCTCTTGCATGACGTGGCAAGCGATTTGAGCCGCGGCTTTTATCCAAGTATTATTTCGCGCATTAAACTGCTTTCAAACTTAAAAATCAACGTTTCTGATCGCCCCCAGGACGGACGGTTTACGATTGGCGTTGCCGCGAAAGACGTTGAAATCAGAGTCGCCCTTGCTCCATCGGAGTTTGGCGAGATTATCGTGATGCGGGTGTTAGACCCCGATGCCATCAACCTGTCGCTTCGCGATTTAGGGTTTCGTGAGGATGATCTTGCTATCATTGAAACCGAGCTCAAGCGTCCAAACGGCATGATTTTGAACACCGGGCCGACCGGGTCTGGGAAAACCACCACGCTCTACGCCTTCTTAAAAGCGAAGTATACGCCGGAGCTGAAGATTATTACTGTTGAAGATCCGATTGAGTACCACGTGGCAGGCATTGAACAGACGCAAGTGAATGAAGAGGCGGGATACACCTTCGCGAACGGATTGAAATCGATTATGCGGCAGGATCCGGACGCGATTTTAATTGGAGAAGTGCGGGATAAGGAAACGGCGGAGATCGCCATGCAGGCGGCATTAACGGGTCACTTGGTCTTCTCGACGGTTCACGCGAATGATGCCGCAGGCGCTATCCCCCGCTTCCTTGATCTGGGAGTGAAGCCGACGAGCCTGGGCCCTGCGCTTAATTTGATTATTGCCCAGCGCCTGGTGCGCCGCCTTTGTACATTTTGCAGAGTTGAGGCGCCGGTCACCGATGCGTTAGCCGCCAAACTCAAAAAATTTATTGAGCGCTTTCCCGAACGCGTACATCGCGGGGCGATCGGATCGGTAAAACCTTTTAAGGCGAACGGTTGCGATCGGTGCAACCACATGGGCTATAAAGGCCGCGTTGCCATTATCGAACTGCTTTCAAATCCGAAAGACAGCGGGCTCGAGGAGCTTATTTTGAAGCAATCTCCTGCGTCAGCGTTTCAAGCTTTCGCGGTAAAGCAGGGAATGGTGACCATGCAAGAAGACGGGGTTTTAAAAATTATCTCTGGGGTTACCACGTTCGAGGAGGTCGAGGAGGTAACAGGGCCTATTGCATGGAGATAGGCATGAGAGGATACTTGGTCGAGGGAGAAATAAAAAAAGCGAGCACATTGATCTGGGGGTGAAGTATCTCGTGGCGAGATAAAACAAGAATTATTCCGAGGAGAGGTCCAGTCGGAACCAAACCATCCGGAACTAAGAATAATCCCTAACCCCCAGGTCAATGAGCTCGTGAGGATGCCATTGTATCATAACAGGATATAGATGTCAAGGGCATAGAAAACAAGAAGCATTATGGCGAAAACTACTACTGCCACTATTTCGAATGACGAGCAAGCCATTGATGTCTTACTCCGTCCAGGGAACTGGAGCGAATATGTGGGTCAAGATAAGGTGAAGCGCCAACTCCACGTCATTCTGACTGCTTCGAAAGAGCGCGGAGACTCGTGTGATCATCTTCTTTTTTACGGCCAAGCAGGTTTAGGGAAAACAACACTTGCGAATTTGGTGGCTAAGGAACTCGGCTGCAGTTTTAAAGTAACGTCGGGCCCAGCGCTTGAAAAGGTAAGCGATTTAGCCGCGGTGCTTACGAATCTCGAACGCGGCGACATTCTTTTTATTGACGAAGCTCACCGGTTGAACCGCATGATCGAGGAAGTGCTCTATCCTGCCATGGAAGCGCGAAAATTGAATTTAATCGTGGGGAAAGGTCCGGGCGCACGCACCTTAGCGCTTGATCTACCACCCTTTACCCTTATCGCCGCAACCACGCGCGCGAGCTTACTCTCCGGCCCCTTGCGTTCCCGCTTTGGCGCGTCGTTCAAGCTCGATTATTATGAGATTCCCGACATCGAGGCCATTATCAAGCGTTCTGCAAACATTTTAGACATTAAAATTG
>JBGPMO010000054.1:0-4270 GCA_041487075.1 Minisyncoccia bacterium | reverse complement strand
CGGGTTTTGCGAAGACCGAGAGCGCTTTCAGTTACGGATGAAAGCGGTGTGGCGCGCAAGCTCAAAAATGAAGCTACTTGGTGCAGGAGGCTATGCGAGTACAGCTCGCGAATTCGATACAGTCCCGAGAATAGTCGAGGGACAGTGGCATAGGCGGCCTCTTGCACGATACCGACTCCGACGGCAACCCGAAGGTGTTCTACGTCAACCACGACGAAGACGATCGGTGGCTCAACACGAACTGGAACGATCTCGACAACATCTGGAACCCCGAGAACGAGTTCGTCTTCCGAAAGTCACTTCATTTCTCTCCGTACAAAGACGGAGAGTTTTGCTGTATACTTTGCTTCAGCCATCCGCCGAGCATTTTCCCTATATGGTTCAGTGATTCTGATAATGCCCCATATTTGCCGTTGTCGAGTGCCCGAATTTCCCAGAAAATCTGCAATAAGAATTTCAACAGATCCAATTTTGCGCTTGCGTGTTGTAGGATTGCGGATTTTTCTTTCCTCGCTGAATTACTCGCCGTAAAAAGCAGTTCAATGATTTCAATAAATACCCGATCAATTTTTTCCGTCAGCGTGTATCTCGATGTCTTCGGAATGTGTAAATAGTAGCTATGCCAGAGTTTGTATGAAGCGAGCAAATGTTCGATAATACTCAATTTTCCAACGGGGGGGGGGCTTTAAAAGGAGCATTTTCGATCATACGTTTGAAGAGGTTATTTCTGTTGAGAATCTTTTAGCGGCCTGGCAAGAATTCGTGCGCGGCAAGCGGGCAAAGTCAGACGTGCAAATATTCTCGTTCCAGCTGATGGATAACATTTTAGCACTCGCGAGCGACCTGCGCCACCGCACGTAT
Organism: Minisyncoccia bacterium; assembly: GCA_041487075.1. Taxonomy (GTDB): domain Bacteria; phylum Patescibacteriota; class Minisyncoccia; order UBA6257; family 1-14-0-10-40-38; genus JBGPMO01. The sequence goes on along the minus strand of JBGPMO010000054.1, from coordinate 3,409 downwards.
CGGCACGGCGGGTACTATGCGTTCAACGTTTCCGATCCAAAACCACGGCGGATTCATAAAGCTTCGGTGCGTGACCGGCTCCTGCACCACGCGCTCTACCGATTGCTCTATCCGTTTTTCGACCGGGTATTTATCGCGGATTCGTTTTCGTGTCGCAACGGCAAAGGGACGCACAAAGCCTTCAATCGTTTCCGTTCATTCTTTTATGCCGTGAGCCGCAATAACACCCGTACCTGCTGGGTCCTGAAATGCGACATCAAAAAGTTTTTCGAGCATATTGATCACGAAATTCTCCTTCGCATGCTCCGCTCATACATTCCCGACAAAGAAATCATCGGGCTTCTTCAAAACATCATCGAAAGTTTTTCGGCTACCCGTCCGAGCGTTGGCGTGCCGCTCGGAAATCTCACTTCACAGCTCTTTGTGAATATCTACATGAATGCGTTTGACCAGTTTGTAAAGCATGAATTGAAAGAAAAGTATTATATCCGTTATGGTGACGATTTTGTGTTTCTTTCCGAACATCGAATATATCTTGAACATTTAATTTCTCTCATTCGAAAATTTTTACGAGATCGCCTGCGGCTTGAACTTCATCCCGGCAAAGTTTCGGTGCGAACGTTCGCGTCAGGTGTTGATTTTTTAGGCTGGGTGCATTTTCCGGATCATCGGGTGCTCCGGAGTGCCACTCGGCGGCGAATGATGAGACGGCTCAAAGTCTCGAAAGGAGATGCGATGTTTCAGTCATACCTTGGCCTGTTGCGTCATGGCAATACCTATAACGTACGGAAGCATTTCATTGCAATGTAATTCCATTCATGTCGGATGCGCAGAATTTGACTTCAAAGCCGCATTTTCTTATACTTCCACTAGTTTTTCATTCGTTAGCTATCAGTTATTCGTAGGTATCGTTGACTGTTTGTTATTAGTTATTTATATGAATACCATTAAAAAAACTCATTCGCCGCTCGTGAACCTTATTAAAGGCATCTCGAGCTCTGTCATTTTAAAACAAGGCGATCTCGTGGAAGGAATCCTCATTGAAAAAGCGCAGAAGGCGGCTTATTTTGATTTGGGGCCGGTTGGTTCCGGCATTGTGTACGGCATCGAGTTCTCAAATGCAAATTCGATTTTAAAAGGATTGAATCCGGGCGACACCATATCCGGCAAAGTGGTTGATGCAGAAAATGAAGAGGGGTACATCGAACTCTCGCTTGCCGAAGCCGGCATCCAGAAAACATGGGAAGAGATAAAGGAACTTGCGGAGAAAGGAGAGATTATCACCGTTACCATCAGCGGCGCGAATTCCGGCGGGCTCTTGACCGAAATTTCCGGGCTTCGCGCATTTCTTCCGGTTTCTCAATTGTCCGCGGACCACTATCCGCGGGTGGACGACGGCGACCGCGGCAAAATTTTAGATGAGTTAAAAAAACTGATAGGAACCGAGCTTAAGGTAAAGGTAATTGATTTGAAGCCTCGGGCGGCGAAACTCATTGTTTCCGAGCGGGAGATTGTCGGTGAGAATATGAAAGAGCTTTTGGGCCAGTATAAGGCGGGCGAAGTGGTGGACGGCATTATCTCCGGCGTTGCGGATTTCGGCGCCTTTATGAAGTTTGCGAACCAGCCGCAGATCGAGGGGTTGATCCATATCTCCGAGCTCGACCACCGGCTGATTGAAAATCCGAAAGAAATTGTGAAAATCGGAGACGCTATCAAGGCGCAGATTTTAGAGATTAAAGAGGGCCGCGTTTTTCTTTCTCTGAAAGCGCTGAAGCCGGACCCTTGGCTCCGCGTGCCGGAGAAATATAAGGCAGGGGATGAAATCATGGGTAAAGTGACGCGATTCAATCCGTTCGGGGCATTTATAGCGCTTGACCCTGAAATTCAGGGATTGATTCACGTTTCTGAATTCGGGAGCATCGAAGAAATGAAAAATCAGATTGAGCTCGGGGGAAGCTATGCTTTTAAAATCGATCTTATTAAAGCGGCGGAGAAAAGAATTATTCTCAAATTAAAAAAGTCATAAGATATTAGTCATACGTTATTGTAGTAAAACCCATGTTAACTTCACGGCAGAAAAAAACAATTATTAAAGAGTCGAGCGTCCATGATACGGATACGGGTTCGGCGCCGGTGCAGATTAGCCTCTTGACTAAGAATATTGAGGAACTGACCACGCATCTGAAGCGGCATCCGAAGGATCATCATTCGCGGCGCGGGCTTCTGCAGATGGTGGGTAAGCGCCGCCGCCTTTTGAATTATCTTTCCCGCACGAATCCAAAGACTCATGTCACGCTTACCAGAAAGCTTGAGCTTAAGAAGTAATAGACTTTCATGGTAACGCGAAGCGATCAGCGCGTCGGGATTTTCGTCGACGTTCAAAATTTGTATCACTCGGCGAAGAATCTTTACAATGCGCGGGTGAATTATAAGGAGTTGGTCCGCCATTTAACCGGGGAACGGAGGCTCATTCGGGCGCTTGCCTATGTGGTGAAGTCCGAGGGCGTGGAAGGCATGGCTCCGGCGGATATTCCCGGCCGCGAAGCATCATTTTTCGATGCCTTGAAAGGCGCAGGCCTCGAACTGCGGATGAAGGATATTCAGGTTTATCAAGGCGGCATGAAGAAAGCTGATTGGGATGTGGGGATGGCGGTGGATGCCATCCGGATGGCGCAAGGGCTCGATGTTATTGTGCTCGTGACGGGCGACGGCGATTTTATCCCGCTGGTTGATTTTCTCCGATGGGGCTTGGGGCGTGTGGTCGTGGTCGCGGCTTTCAGTCGGACTGCCTCCGGCAAGCTAAAAGAAGCCGCTGATGAATTCATTGCGATTGAAGAGATTCAGAAAAGTTTGATTCGTATTCGAAAACAGTCGGGCAAATCAGCGGCCAGTGACGAATAGTCGTTACTATTCGCATAAGCGCAGCGTATGGAACTCAATCGTCAAGAATTTTCAACTGAATTTGCCGGCCGCCCGCTCATTCTTGAAGTTTCCCGCATCGCCGAACAAGCGAGCGCCGCAATCATCGGCAAATATGCCGGAACCGTGGTGCTCGCGACGGTTGTCATGCGCGATGAGGATAAAAAGGTAAATTATTTCCCGCTCGTCGTTGATTATGAAGAGCGGTTTTATGCGGCAGGAAAGATTATTGGCAGCCGCTTTGTGCGGCGTGAGGGCCGGCCCTCCGATGACGCCATTCTTTCGGGCCGCATTATTGACCGCACCATCCGGCCGCTTTTTGATCATCGGCTGCGCCGCGAGGTGCAGGTGGTAGTGACTGTGCTTTCGATTGATGACGAGAATGAAGTGTATTTTATTGCGCTCCTCGCGGCTTCCTCCGCGCTTGCTATCTCGGAAATTCCTTGGGCCGGGCCGGTTGCCGGAGTGAAAATTATGAAGGCAAAGGGCG
>JBGPMO010000053.1:0-4439 GCA_041487075.1 Minisyncoccia bacterium | reverse complement strand
GATTACAATCACTTTGGTATCGCGGTCAAAACCATCCATTTCTACCAGGATTTGATTCAAGGTTTGTTCGCGTTCGTCGTGTCCGCCGCCCAAGCCCGCGCCGCGTTCCCGGCCAATCGCATCAATTTCATCAATGAATAAAATCGAGGGCGCAGCTTTTTTCGCTGTGGCGAAGGCATCGCGCGTCCGCGCGGCGCCAACGCCGACGAACATCTCAACAAATTCCGAAGCAGAAATATGGAAGAAGGGGACTCCTGATTCGCCTGCTACTGCGCGCGCAAGCAGAGTTTTCCCGGTTCCCGGCTGGCCCATCAGAAGGACACCGCGGGGAATGCGCGCACCGAGCTCAAGAAATTTCTTGGGATTTTTTAAGAAATCCACCACTTCCTCAAGCTCTTGTTTTGCTTCTTTAAGTCCGGCTACGTCTTTGAAGGTTATGCGATCTTTTGTGGGTGAAGAGAGGCGGATATTCGAACGGTTGAAATTAAAGACTTGAGTCGCGCCGCTTTTTGCCTGCCGGAAGATAAACCAAAAGATGCCGGCCATGAGGATAATAGGAAGGAGTGTGGGGATAAGGACGCCGAGCCAGAAACGGAATCCGGATTCATCCTTAATCTCCAAATTCACCGCACGGAGCGCCACCGGGTCTACTCCATAGTTTTTCAGGGTTTCGGTAAGCCCGATATCGGTTTCTTTCTTTGCCTCAAGATTTTTGCCGTCTTTCAAGTCAATTAAAAGATCGTTGCCCGAAGCAACAATGTGCGCTACCTGGCCCTCGTTAATCTTTTCTGCGAGCTGATTTAAACTCACGGTTTCCGCGGATTTCCCAGATTCGAGGATAATAGAGAAAACAAGGGAAATGACGAGGAGCGTCGTGATTGCGAGCAGGAGATTTTTATAAAGAATGTTCATAGGTGTGATTTCCGTATTGTACAGGAATCTTTCTCTTAAGGTCAACGTTCGGCATGTATCGTTGCCTCATGTGGTTTGCCGGCAAACCATATCTTTAAATAGGTTTTAAGGCACGCTTTGCATCAATGTCGCAAAATGTTTTATTTGATATAATAGTCGTATGCCTTCTGCCGAAAAGATGCTCAAAGAATATCTTGATTACCTTGAGATCGAGAAGAACCGATCGGTCAGGACTCGCGAGAATTATGAGCGATACGTAAAGACTTTTTTTCAAGAAGCGAACGTGCGGGATATTGCGGATATAACCGAGGCGCGAGTTCGTGGGTTTCGTCTCGCCCTTGCCAGATCGCGCGGTGCTCTCGGCGCCCCCATCAAAAAAAGCACGCAAAGTTATTACGCGATTGCGATCCGGAATTTTTTAAAATATCTCGTGAAGCGTGGCTATACGGCGCTCGCACCAGAAAAGATTGAACTTCCAAAACTCCCGATGCGGCAAATCGAGATTATGGAGTACGCTGATCTCGAGCGGATCCTCGCCGCACCAAAAGGAAACGATCTTCGGGCGTTCCGCGACCGGGCTATCTTAGAGGTTCTTTTTTCAACGGGACTTCGCTTGGCCGAGCTCTGCAAGCTTTCACGGTATCTTGATTTCAGCCGCGGTGAAATTACGGTGCGGGGGAAAGGAGAAAAGCTTCGGGTTATCTTTATCTCGGATCAGGCGAAGCGCGTGCTTGAGGACTATCTTACGGAACGGAGCGACGCCGACGAAGCCCTGTTTGTGAGTCTCACGAAAGGCGGGAAGGTTATCGGCCGGATTACGCCGCGGGCGATTGAGCGGCTGGTGCTTCGGTATGCGCAAGTTGCCGGGGTGACCGCGCGGGTAACGCCACACAGTTTCCGCCATCTGTTTGCAACTGATTTACTGATCAATGGCGCTGATCTCCGTTCGGTGCAGGAACTCTTGGGGCACGCGCACATCGGCACAACGCAAATTTACACGCATTTAACGAATAAGGAACTCCGCGAGATCCATCGGTCGTTCCACGGCCGCCGGAGGAAATAAAAAGAGCCAGCTCTCGGTAAAAGCTGGCTCGCGGGTTCAGTGCGCAATGCCATTAGGGCGTTTTTTTTGTTGGAGGACCTTCTTTACTGCAGGGTGAGTCTTATTCAGGGTATAGTAATTCATGCGAAGCACTACACTCTTATTAAGTATTTCATGATCACCAAGAGTAGTAAGGGCTTGTTCTACGTCGCGTATTGCGAACTGCGGATGTCCCTTCCGTATTTCGTTCCAGACTAGCGCGGTGAGATCTTTGAAACCAATGCGCCGGCTGTCTCTATGTTCTCGTTTTGCAATGGCGCGAATCACGTCGGCGATGAATTGAACACGTTCTTCAGTGGGATCACCACCCAGTTCTTCTTCACCAGAGAGTTGATCAATCGCCCAGCCGAAACGGACAGTTGCAGGGTCCTTGAGCACGAGCGGAGTGCGTTTTTCTCCTTCAATCTCTTTGCGAAGTTTTCTCGGGTCAAGAAGGACCACTTGCTTCCCGAGTGTATGAGCTTGGAGAGGGAGATGTGAGAAGTCGCGATCAGCACTCAAGAGGAGAACGCGGTCGATATCGATGGATGAAAGAAGACTCATCGTACGATCACGGATTCTCTGGTCAACATCATCTTTGCCCCACAAGGGTCTCCTACAAGGAATAGGAGTGTAATGAACAGACCAAAGTTCTTCGATAGTGTCTGTTTGAGTTGAGTAAGGAGAGAGGAATGCTTCAGTAAAAATGACATCGCCATAAATGCGTGCATATTCCGTGAGGCGTTCAAACGCAATAAAAAATCCTTCTTTCTTGGCATGTGAAACGGCATTATCATAGTCAACAAGAATGACCACACGTAATCTTTTTGGATGAGCACTCGGAACAATGAGCGGAGGCTCGTCAGGCAACTGAACAGGGAGTTGCATATGCGGTATTTCTGGAATACCGCGTATTGCTCTCCAAGCATTTTTTATCCTTTGAGAGATGGGGATCTCTGGGCTCAATTCGGTATCCTCCTTCGTAAGGTCATAAAAACCAGTTTTCAAAGGTCGAATATAAGGCAAGCCTTGCGGTTACTTGACCTTGTCGGCAGTATACTTATAAACAAAAGAGTAGTCAACTTTGGTGTGCTCTGGGGCGGGACTTGTCCGCCACATTTACTTTGTTTATTTGATCAGCGGATCCGCCTTTGGCGGAAACTCACATACCTTAGTGCAGTATTCTTGAATTAGTCCGAACGCATTTTTCCGAAAAAATCCCCCCGCGAAAATTCGGAAAGGCGGCGCCTGCCCGCCGAAGCCTCGGCGCAGGCGGGGAGCCGCACCGCCTTGTCCCGCCGAAGTTTTAACGAAGGCGGATGACAATTTCAAGTTTTTCTTTGGCGGCAACTAATTCAGAATTTGTAAAACGAATACCTAAATAATAACGAATTTTTATGAAAATTACAATGATTGCGATTTTAGAAAAAATGAGAGCCCCAAGTGAAACGATGTCCACGAGGGGCCCTTGATGCCGGAGGATGCGCGTTAGCGCGGATCGTTGCGGCCGGGGATGCGGTCGCCTCTCGGGCTTCCGTCTCGGTTGAACCAGACGGGGCCCAGAACGGTGTCGAGCGATCCCCGAACGTTGCCACCGCTCTCCCTGTAGTTCTCGAAGTATTGACGCTTCTGGCTCTCCGAGAGGGAGTTGAAAGCAACATCCTCTTCTTTCTCTGACTGGTAGGACATGGGATTTCTCCTTTCTTGAGGTTTGGTCAATTCGATTCAGTGGCGCTTTGGATACCTAAATTAGATACACAAAGCGCCACAATCGAGCAAGCCAATGTCTTACGGAGTCAAAATTATTACTTAAAAGAGCTATGTAATCCGATTACACCGCAAGTATAGTATAATATCTATCACTTTGTCAAGCCCAACAAAAAATCAGCATCTCTGCTGTTTTATGACCTAAATCTTATGAATTCAATGATTAAAAAATTTTCTTTTCTTCTTTCTCCTAAAACATGGTTCGAGCCGATTGTTTTTCCGGGCTCTTTGGCGGTTTTGATCGGTGCGGTTTCGCCGCAAATTCTGGATTTTTTCGCGGGGGGTTTTCCTCGCCGCCGCAGGCGGCGAAATGCGTTCGGACTAATTCAAGAATACTGCACCATTGAGGAAATTGCAAGTTTTGAAGGTTCGCCTCGCTTCGCTCGGCGACTAATTCGTATTGAATTTTCGGGGCAAAAACGAATTGGCGATTTTCTAAAACATGGTTCGAGCCGATTGTTTTCAGAAATGTTGTCATTTCCTCTTTGTTTTCACTTTCAACTAAATTCGCGGCTTGATTTAAGGACAAAACGAACTCACGAGCCGGTTCGAGCCAAGACAAACCTTTTTGTTCAAAGTCGGTGATTTTTTCGTTTAACGCGACCTTTTGGGAAATGAGAGTATCTTTTTTAGCGGCGTATTCTTTTTGAGTGAGCGCGTCGTCAAGATACACATCGAG
>JBGPMO010000052.1:0-4548 GCA_041487075.1 Minisyncoccia bacterium | reverse complement strand
CATATCGAGCGAAGCACGGCGAGCCCGATTTACTATTCGCTTCATCAGCATAAGGAAGGAACGCCGAATATGGCGGGCATCATTATTTGGGCAACGGTGCTCGGTCTTGCTCTCATTTTCTTTGTATTGCGTTTGTTCTTTGATGGCGTGTTTGAATATTTAAATTTTGTAAGCCGATCAGAGACCTATCTTCCCATTGCCGCCATGCTCATTGCCGGCATTTTCGGCCTGATGGATGATATGCTCGGCGTTAAAAAGATTGGCCCGAATGGCGGAGGCATCAAAATTCGCCATAAACTTTTGGTATACCTCGGGTTAGGTCTTATTGGCGCGCTCTGGTTTTATTTTCGCCTTGACTGGAACGTGCTCGCCGTTCCGTTTTTTGGGCCGGTCGAGATGGGGTGGCTCTACATTCCTTATTTTGTTTTCATTATTGTTGCGTCAGCATTCTCCGCAAATGAAACAGACGGTTTGGATGGCCTTGCTGGCGGAACACTTCTCTTTGCATTCATTGCGTTAACGACAGTCGCATTCGCTCTCGGGCGGTACGATCTTGCCACCTTCGGCGGGGCAACCATTGGCGCATTGCTTGCATTTCTCTGGTTTAATATTCACCCGGCGAAATTTTTTATGGGCGATACCGGCTCTATGGCGCTCGGTGTCACGATGGGAGTTATCTCACTGCTTACTAATACGTCGCTTTTACTCGCCTTTTTTGCGCCGATTCTCGTTTTTGAGTCGCTTTCAGTTATCATCCAGCTTCTTTCAAAAAAGTTTCGCGGGAGAAAAGTGTTTCTCTCTACGCCCATCCACAATCATTTTCTTGGGCTTGGCTGGCCCGAGGCGCAAGTGGTCATGAGATTTTGGATTATCTCTGCGGTGGCGGCCGTTCTCGGCCTTGCTATCTTCTTTTTGAACCAATATTTTTGAAAACGTGCTTCCTCGGAATCAAATGACCTCGAGTGTTATACTACGAGCATGATCCTTATTCGCGATGCCCATGTGATTGACGGCACCGGGGAGATACCGCGCAAAGCAGATGTGCTTGTGAATGGCGATCGGATTGCAGCGATTGGATCATTTAGGAACCATCGCGCCGATACCATCATTGAGGGTTATGGCGGTTATGTGACCCCGGGGTTTATTGATGTAAACAGCGCTTCTGATCATTACCTGACGCTTTTTACGAATCCCGACCAGCAGGATTTTCTTTTACAAGGGGTGACGACCATTATCGGCGGCAACTGCGGAGCATCGCTTGCGCCACTGCTCTATGGCACGCTTGAATCTATCCGTACATGGGCTGATACCAACTTGATTAATGTGGGTTGGCATACTATCCGGGAATTTTTTGGCGTACTTGAGCAACAGGGGATCGGCGTGAACTTCGGGACGCTCATTGGCCATACGACGATTCGGCGAGCGCTCATCGGAGATACGCTCCGAGACCTGACTATGAGAGAGCTCGATGTTTTTAAGAAAATTGTTGCTAGCGCAATCCGCGAAGGCGCATTGGGCTTTTCAACGGGGCTCGGACATGCGCACGGAACAGCAGTGCCGTACTCTGAAATAAAAATACTCGCAGAGACAGTCAAGGAAGAAGGGGGAGTGTATGCAACCCATCTGCGAAACGAACGAAAGGGCATAGTGAAGGCAGTAAAGGAAGCTATCAAAATCGCGAATGATATTCGTATCCCGGTTCTCATAAGCCACTTCCGGCCGATACGCGGGTTTGAACGTGAATTCGATGAGGCACTTTCGATTATACGAGATGCGCCGCAAGAACTTTCTCTCCATTTCGACAGCGATCCATCAGATATGAGTTTGTTCACTATTTATTCTTTTCTTCCCGATTGGGCGCGTCGGGGAAATCTTGAAGAGATGCGCGGATACCTTCGCGTCCCTCATATTCGCGAACGGATAGTGAAAGAACTGCCGATGTCCGATGGGCAAGATGTCGTCATCGTGCAAGCCCCGGGCGCGCCCTATCTCGCCGGGGAAACACTTCATGCTTTTGCAGAGCATCGCGGCTTAGGCACGAGAGCCGCACTCCTTGCCCTTATGGAACTTACCAAACTTCGTGCCGTTGTCTTATATCGCAATATCAATATAGATGCCGCGATTCAAAGCTTATGTGAGGAACGGGCATTCGTAGCATCACATGCGCCCAGTTTCCGAGCGGGGATGCATGCGTTGCGTCATGAACAGATTGCTTCTGTATTTACAAAATTTCTTCGCATTGCTGATTCTACAAAACTCCTTTCGATTGAAAAGATCATACAGAAATTTACTTCTGCGCCAGCGAAAAAATTCTCTCTCGAGAGCAGGGGTGAGCTTCGTGAAGGATATTTCGCGGATATAGCACTCATAAAAGGGGATCGAGTGACCGACGTTTTAGTCAATGGAGAAATTGTAATTGAGAACGGCTCTGTAAAAGAAACCCGTGCCGGGAAAATTATTCGAAAGCTATGAAACTGTGGCATCGGAACAAACTGCGGCGTAAAGGAACTCCCGATTATTTTATCGTGGCCTGTATCGCCTTCTTGGTTCTCTTTGGGCTTACGATGCTTGCCTCTGCTTCTTCGAATTTAGGGAAGATGAAATATAATGATACGTATTATTTTCTCGAACATCAGTTTTTATTTGGATTCCTTCCCGGGCTCGCTTTTTTTCTTATCGCGGCGAATATGTACTATGGGCGCTATCAGAAAATTGCCCTCTGGCTTTTACTTATCGGTGTTATACTCCTTGCGGCTGTCTTCACTCCACTTGGCGTCCATGCGAAAGGCGCAACGCGTTGGCTTGCGCTCGGGCCTATTACCTTTCAGCCTTCAGAGGTTGTAAAGCCGTTGATTCTTATTTATCTTGCAAGTTGGCTTGCGCGCCGCCGTCATCAGCAAAAAAGCTTAGGGCAAGGGCTCGTTCCATTTTTTTTGATGTTAGGAACTGTCACGGCGCTCCTTCTCGCCCAGCCAGCAACCAGTACGGTTGCCATTCTTATCGTCACGGCATCTATTATCTATTTTGTAGGCGGCGCACGCATGATCCACATCGCAGGATTTGCCGCGGCAATGGCGCTTATCTTTATGGGAGTGATTTACCTCACCCCCTATCGGTTAGAACGCATCCAGACATTTTTTTCGCCGAGCCAAGATACGCAAAGCTCGGGTTATCACATCAACCAAGCGCTTATTGCTATCGGTTCTGGCGGGCTTACGGGCGTTGGTTACGGCCAATCAACAACTAAAATCCGTTATCTTCCTGAACCGGCAGGAGATTCAATCTTCGCGGTGATTGCAGAAGAATTGGGCTTTATCGGCGGCGTTGGGCTCGTTGCGCTCTTTTTCGCTCTCGTATTTCGTATTCTCATGTTAGCGAGACGTACGCACGACAAATTTGCCGAACTCCTGCTTATTGGTTTTGGATCTCTCATTGCCATTCAAGCGTTTATGAATATCGCCGCCATTTCCGGATTAATTCCTCTTACCGGCACACCGCTCCCCTTTATTAGCTATGGAGGCACGGCGCTCGCCGTCTTTATGGGCATTGGAGGAATTATTGTTAACATTTCAAAGTATGTATAATGATATTCTCAACCTCATATATTTTTTGCTAACATATGGCAAAGCAATCTAACATTCGGATTCTCGTGACTGGCGGCGGCACCGGCGGACACATCTTTCCGCTCGCGGCAATTGCAACGGAGCTAAATCGCGAAATTCGTGCTCATGGCTTTGAACCCGATGTGCGTTATTTCGGCGACGCCGGCGTTTACAAGAACGCTTTGCTGACTGCGGGGATTCGGATCGTTCATATTACGCCTTCAAAATGGCGGCGCTATTTTGATTTGCAGAATTTTTTTGACATCATACGCTTTGCATGGAGTTTTATTGAAGGGCTTTGGAAAATCTACTGGTTCATGCCAAACGTTTGTTTTTCGAAAGGCGGCCCCGGATCATTCGCGGTTATTGCGGTATGCCGCTTTTATGCCATTCCTATAGTGATACATGAGTCAGATGCAGTGCCCGGCCTTGCAAACCGCGTAGCGGCAACCTATGCCCGCATGATTGAACTCGCCTTTGCCGAAGCAAAAGAATTTTTGCCGCCCCAAAAAAAGTACCGCGTCGTTGGAAACCCCGTACGAACCGAGATTCTGAACGCTGCGGCCTCCGAAAACAGCAGTGATAAAGCGATGATGCGTGCCGCGAAGATTGAATTTGGATTCGATCCCGACGAAGTTTTAGTTTTCTTTATTGGCGGCTCACAGGGAGCTGAAAAGTTCAATGAGTTCATTCTTGAAAATATCGTGGAACTTGCCGCGAATTTTCAACTCTTGCATCAAACCGGGTTTAAAAATTATAAAACCCACGAGGAACAATACCAATTTATGTATCGTGACCGCGCTCCCCGGCTCACGCACCATTATCAGTTTTTCTCGTTCTTCGACCGGAATCTGGTGTCGGCGTACGCGGCCGCTGATCTTGTGGTAGCGCGTGCGGGAGCCGGACTTATTTTCGAAATTGCGGCGTTAGGGAAACCATCAATCCT
>JBGPMO010000051.1:0-4568 GCA_041487075.1 Minisyncoccia bacterium | reverse complement strand
GTTCACTTTCAATGGAGTTGGAACTACAATCTACGGGAAAAGAGAGGTTAATCCTGTAGATGATTCTTACATTGTTACGAAATGGTTTGTGATAATTTTATTCCCAATAATTCCCCTTGGTTCTTACCGAGTGATAAAACAAAAGCAAAGTTTTTGGAAACCAGACTTTAGGTATTTCTTCTCTGCTTCATCACCTTCGAAATACCAAATGACAAAAGTGAAAACTAATGTGAGACAGATAATAAATACCTATCTAGTTTGGTGGGGCATACCTGTCATTTTAATCATTTGGTTGTTCTTATTCCTTCGCTAAAGCAATTTATTAAATTAAAAACTAATCGAATTTCTACTAGCAGGTATGCAAAAAATCACTCCCTTTCTCTAGTTTAATGATAACGCCGAAGTAAAAATATAAAATTTGATCTTCAGAGGACATGAATAAAAGCATCCGAAACGCAATCATAGCCGCACTTTTTGTTATAGGTTTGGCTTACGCATCGACAAAATTATCTTCACCGAATACAGCCTTGTCTCAACAACTTCTCGCAACCAAAAACAGTATCCCAACCGAGGCTGGCAAGATAAATTTTCTTAAGCAGAGTGATAATCTTACCAAAAGCGTGGATCTGGAACTGGTGGATCTCGATAGTCAAATTGTTTCTTGCGATCCAAATGTTGATGCAATGGCTTCAGGAAATGGCAGTATGGGCGGCAGTTGTGTTAGTTCCGAAACAATTTCTTCCGCGATAAGCGGAAAGTATTTGGGCGGGCAATGCTGCAGTGCTCTTATGGATACCAAGGACTATCACGAAAATCTACAAAAACTCCAAGCGTATAAGAGCATGCCCGATATCATCCTCGATCCCATGCATACGCCCGTCGCGCTTGCAAAGCAATGGATAGATTATGACAGAGCGACAACCCTCAATCCAAAAGAGCAAGCATTCTATGATGAGACGTATGCAATTTCAAAAGAAAAACCTTGTTGCTGCAAGTGCTGGCACTATTATGTTAACGAAGGTATTGCAAAAAAGATGATTAAAGACGGCATATTCCCCGCAGAACAAATCGCCGCTTATTGGGATGCTTCAGATATTTGCGGAGCGTAAAATGATTTACTCACTTCGTTCATAAATCTTATGCCCTTCGACTCCGCTCAGGGTAAACAAAAAATAACTCCCTTTCTCTGGTTAACGATAACGCCGAAGAAGCGATGAATTTTTATGTTTCGATTTTCGCTGGATCCTCTGTCACCCGTTCGACGGGCTCAGGGCAAACAAAAGCAGAGTCGAAAGTCGTAAGCATTGCTCGTTACCCAGAAGGCGCTACTGAAGGGCTAATGCGACGAAATCGTCGAAAAAGCCACAGGGTCTTTGCATCACCACTGATGCCTTGTATCCTCCGAAGGCCGTATGGTTCGCTAAGCGGTCTTTCTATTGACTCGCATACATGCGCGTAGTACTTTCTTAACAGAACTTCCCGCCCCTCAAAAACAAGGAGAGAAATCATGGGTTATGATTCTCGGAAGCCGACTTCGAACGATCCCCTGCCACTCGCCGACAGTGAAAATCCGTATGGCGCTACCGCGACTGATCGAGAATTCGGCTTAGACAACACCGCGCTCTTGCTGAACGAACAGGCTCATCGGTGCGCAAAATGTCATCGGGTAACCAAGAATCGATATCTTGATGAACGAGGCATGTGCCCGCCCTGCAGTCCGACTTAAGGAATCCGGAGACAGCAAGTCGTGAACTGACGCCACCGCCCACAAGAAGCCGCTTGGCATCTCTCGGGCGGTTTCTTTTTTAAAAATGGTGAGTGGTAAGTTGTACAGATGCAATTACGAGCAGGGCAAGGTAAACTTGAGGCATCATGCTCAAGATTACCGGGCTCGTCGTCATTGCCGCGGTGGCCGGTTTTGGTTTTTTCATCTGGTCGTGGCAACGGCCAGTTTTTCATTTTGATCCCCATACTGTTCCTCATGATTTGGTGACAGCGTCGTTTATAGATTTTGACCGAATCTATGCCGTGAGTAAATTTCGCTCTGGTGCTGGTCATGATTATTCGCATACCTGGGACGGTGAAACCTGTCGCAGTATGAAGCATTATTTTAATATTTTGGGCGGGTTTACCGATGCCGCCGGTAAAATAATAAGGTCGCCCGCGACACCTACCGAGCCCATTATAAAAATATACGCGCCTTTTGACGGCACGATTACCTCGGCAGACCCAGAGCATATTGGCACTCAAGCGCATATCCGTTCCAAGCGCTATCCGGAATATTTTGTACGCATTTTTCATATAGACTTATTGCCGGGGTTTCGCATCGGCACCGAAGTAACGTCGGGCGAGTGGATCGGCAGTATCGGGCCGCAAGACGGCACTGATTTTTCCGTGGAGGCGAATATTTTCCCCTTTAACGTGGCGCTGATCTCTTATTTCGAAGTCATGAGCGATGACGTTTTCAATCCTTTTGCGCACCTGGGCTTCAAACGGGAAGATTTTATCTTCTCGAAAGCATATCGCGATGCACATCCATTCACCTGCGGCAACAGCCCAACTAAAAATCCGCTCATCCCAGACCCAGAAGCGTTTAACCACACGGCCAATCGCGATTGGAAAGAAGATTTTATTTTTATTCGGCCGAGCCCATATCTCGATAGATTTAATGAGCCCGGCAGGCCAATCCATATCGGGCCACCAACACCATGACATACACCTGCCCCATGCACCCGGAAGTGCAACAGAAAAAACCCGGTATCTGTCCAGAATGCAGGATGAATTTGGTGCCGACAAAGCAAAAGACAAAGTCATCAGATCACAAATACGATAAGCCAACCTTCGCTCAAGCTTCGGCAGGCAAGCATGCCGGACATTCTACGGTTGCTTTTCTGCAAAAATTTTGGGTCGTGCTCGCACTCACGATTCCGATTCTTGCCTACTCTGAAATGGCAGAAAAGATTTTTGGCTGGATCGCGCCTCGTTTCCCCGGCTATGAATACCTTATTTTACTGCTTGCCTCAATTGTTTTCTTTTACGGCGGCTGGGTTTTTATAATCGGCGCATATCGGGAACTGCGGGCAAAACTTCCCGGCATGATGACGCTCATTGCTCTCGCGATCACGGCCGCATATTCATTCAGTGTCTTTTCAGTACTCTCTCACCGGAGCGAAACGCTCTTTTGGGAACTATCGACCTTGATTGCGATTATGCTGCTTGGCCACTGGATCGAGATGAAAACGGTTGCCGGAGCACAAGGCGCATTGAAAGAATTGGCAAAACTTCTGCCGGATACCGCGGAAGTGGTTCGTGATAATAAAACACAAACGATTTCCATCTCTGATCTGGTTCCAAACGATGTTGTGCTGGTTCGGCCTGGCGGGAAAGTTCCCGCTGACGGAATCATTATTGACGGGCAATCTGACCTTAACGAATCAATCATTACCGGAGAATCGAAGCTAGTCAGCAAAAAAGTCGGCGGACGGATTATCGCCGGGTCAATCAACGGGGACGGCGGCCTTACCGTCCGCGTAGACAAAATTGGCGAAACCACGTTTCTTGCCGGCATCATGCGATTGGTGGCCGAAGCCCAGTCGTCAAAATCGCGACTTCAGATCCTCTCCGACCGAGCGGCGCTCTATCTCACCGTCATCGCAGTAATAGCAGGGACAGCTACCTTTGTGAGCTGGCTTCTCTCCGGTGCAGGCATCGTTATTTCAACGGAACGGCTGGTTGCCGTACTCGTAATCACCTGCCCGCATGCGCTTGGATTAGCCGTGCCGCTTGTCGCATCAATTTCAACGACCATGGCGGCAAGAAAAGGGCTTCTTATTAAACAACGCCTATCGCTTGAGGCGGCGCGAACCATCAACACTGTGCTATTTGATAAAACGGGCACGCTCACCAAGGGCGCATTTGACCTTGATGCAATTATCACCAATGGGGAGAAAACAGAAGATGAGGTGCTTCAGCTCGCCGCATCGGTAAACAGCCATTCGGAACATCCCTTGGCAAAAGCAATGATTGGCGAGGCGCACAAGAGATATCTTAGTCTTTCTCAAGTAAAAAACTTTGAGCGTATTCCCAGCGGCGGCGCAAAGGCTTTGCTGGAAGGTAAACATATACTCGTCGGCAATGAAAAATTATTGACGGATAAAAATATCAAGCTGGCTCCGGAGTATAAAGCTCGCGTAGAAAAATATGCACGGCAAGGGAAAACAGTCATCCATGTCATTGCCGAAAATAAACTAATAGGAAGCATCGCTCTTGCCGACGTTATCCGCGAAGAATCACGCGAAGCAATCAGATCGCTTAAAGACCTTGGCATAAAAGTGGCGATGGTGACCGGAGACTCGGAGGATGTTGCGAAATGGGTCTCCGAAGAACTTGGTGTAGACGAATATTTTGCAAAAGTTTTGCCGAAGGAAAAATCAGAAAAGGTAAAACTACTTCAAAGTAAGGGTCAAAAGGTTGCGATGGTCGGCGACGGCGTAAATGACGCGCCGGCTCTCACTCAAGCTGATCTCGGCATTGCCATCGGTGCAGGAACAAATGTTGCCATTGAATCC
>JBGPMO010000050.1:0-4792 GCA_041487075.1 Minisyncoccia bacterium | reverse complement strand
GCATGACCGGAGAGATGGTTTCTTACATGAAAGACACGTTTGCGGAATTTTTAAACCGGTACCGATAGTTTCTATAAGTTATTTCTCATCACTTTTACTCCTCTGGAGTTCTGTATGCCTTATTGCATTGCTCCAAGGAGCATAGTGCGTTATGCTAGAGGGCAATAATTGCCTCATGATTTCATCGCATACATTGGAGCGTATCTACCTCTGGACTATCAGGGGTTGTTTATTTGTTATCCCTCTCCTTTCTCTTTGGGTTTCGCGTTCGCTCCTTTTCCCGTACATTACGGGAAGAAATTTTGCGTTTCGCATATTAGTTGAGATAGCGCTTGCGCTTTTTGCCGGTCTCATCATGTTCAAGCGAGAATATCTCCCCAAGCTCTCGCCCGTTATGTGGGCGCTTATCGCTTTCATGCTCATTGTGGGAGCCGCAAATCTTTTGGGAGTGAATCCGTACAACAGTTTTTGGTCGCGGTACGAACGGATGGAAGGGTATATTATGTTACTCCATCTCGCTGTTTATTTTGTCATACTCGCAGGCGTATTCCCTAAGAAGCGAGATTGGGATATTTTCTTCCACTTTTTTCTTGCCGCAGGAATAGGGAGCGGATTGTATGCGGTCGGGCAAAAACTTCACCTCTTTCAGTCGATTCAAGGAGCAGATCGCGTGGACGGCACCATCGGAAATCCAACCTATCTCGCGGGATATCTTCTTTTTATTTTTGCCATCGCTCTTATCTATATGTTCCGAGCGCGTAGACTCTGGGTGCGTTACAGTTACGGAGCGGCGGCTTTATTTTCCCTTTTTGTTATTTATCTGACGGCGAGCCGAGGCCCGATTTTAGCTCTCTTAGCTGTTGCCACGGTATTCCCTCTTCTCTATATTTTTTTTGCGAAAGGGCAACCGGAGGAGATCAAATTGAGAAAAAAAATCGCGGCGATTGCCCTCGCGGCCGTCGTTATCATACCCGTCGTTTTTTGGAGTGTGCGGGGAACGGTATGGGTGCGGTCAAGCCCCATTCTTTCACGCTTCGCGAATATCTCACTCACCGAAAAAACAACACGAGCGCGGTTTATGATTTGGCAAATGTCGTGGGAGGGCTTTAAGGAGCGGCCGATTTTGGGATGGGGGCAGGAAAATTACGTTGATGTATTCGCTAAATATTATAATCCAAAGCTCTTTGATCAAGAGGCGTGGTTCGATCGTTCCCATAATATTATTTTTGATTGGCTTATCAATGCCGGCGCCCTTGGCCTTTTGAGCTATCTTTTCCTTATGGGTTCAGCGCTCGTGCTTATCTGGCAGCTGTATCGCCGAGAGAAGATTCTTTTTGGAGAAACAGCCATTCTCGGGCTTACCCTTATCGCATATCTTCTTCAGAATATATTCGTTTTTGATAGTTTTAATACCTACATTCTGTATTTTGCGTTTTTGGCCTATATCCATTATTTGTACATAAAAACCCCTGAACGAATCGGGACGGAAGGGAAGGATGCGCGCGGCGCCCATACTGATCCCTTTTATGCGTTTATGGTGACGGGCGTCGGGCTTCTCGTGATGGGATCCACGATTTATTTTGCGAACATTCGTCCGATGCAGGAATCGCGTGAGCTCATCAACGTATTGAATCTATTGTATAACCATGGCTCCGTGGACCAGGTCGGGGCGCAATTTGAGAAAACGCTTTCCTACCATACGTTTGGCGACAATGAGGTGCGCGAGCAGCTTGGCCGGCTTGCGTTTCAGCTTGCCGATAATAATCAGGCTTCCGTTGAAAGCCGGGTAAAATTTATCCAAATGGCGATTGCCTCAATCGAGCAAGAAGTGAAAGATGACCTTTTAGACATCAAGGCACATCTTCTCTTAGGAACGCTCTATAATCGCGGCGTAGGGATAGATCCAAGCTATATTAATAAAGCAAAAGAACATATTGATGAGGCGATTCGGTTGAGCCCAACTCGGGAAACAAGTTATTTTCTCCTTGCCGATAATTACCTTACGCGGAATGATTTCCCCCATGCGATTGAAGTATTAAAAGAAGCAGTGAAACTCGAGCCGCATTTTATCGGGGCACAGATGAACCTGGCTTTCATTGCCTTAAATGCGAACCAGGGAGATATTACCGAGCAAGCGTTTCAAGACGTTATGAAAGACTTGCCGCCGGATTATCATTCTGGGTCTGATGCGCAGGCATTTACGCGCGTGGCTGATTTATATGTACAGAAACAGAATTTCGTGAAGGCGCGCCAGTGGTATGAAGCGATTGTTTCAATCAATCCGGATAATGCGCAGTATCACGCTAATCTTGGTGGTATTTATCTCCGGCTTGGGCAAAAAGAAAAGGCAATCGCAGAGGTAAAGCGTGCCGCAGAGATTGACCCCGATCATTTTTCAAAGCAAGCCGATGACTTCATAAAGAGTCTTCAATAGCAGTCGCTGCGTTATCCTGCATTGTTTTGTTTTCATCGTGTTTTGATCTGAATACGAAGAATCTAACGCCGAAGAAATTCCATGCGGTAGAAGGCGGCAGTGCGATGATTTTAGCGATATTAAGCCATATCTGTGGGGTAAACCCCGGCGGCAAAAAAAACGAAGTCAGGAGAAGCACCACGCCGGTATTCAAAAGGTTGCCCCCGATATAAATGCCGATGAATTTGGAGAATTTTTTTGTTCCCGGGGCGAGTGGATCGCGGAATACCCATCGTTTATTCATCGCGTAGCTACTGGTTACCGCGATGCTGAAAGAAATGACATTGAAAAGCGCGATGGGAAGGCCGCTATAGATTTTCGTCGTAAAGGAAAGGAGGTTTAAAACACTTGCGTCTATGATGAAATTAGATACGCCAACAAGCGAGAATTTAAAGAATTGGATAAAGAGCGCGGCACTGCGTTTCCCCATGAGAGAAGAGATAAGTTCAGTGATCATGAGCAGAGGATTAAAATGTTAGAAAAGTTTCATGGAGAGATATTCTTTGAGGCTCGGGAGAATGGTAAAACCGTTTAAAGTTTTCAGTTTATGCCACATTAACCAATTCACGATGATTTGGGTCAGCAAGGTTGAGGCAGCTGCGCCAGCGATGCCGAAGCTGGGAATAAGCAACAGATTGAAGCCGGTGTTTCCCAGAATAGAGATAATCACAAATTTTACAAAACTCTTTTGATAATCGTACGCGAAAATGGCGTTACCGAGAAGCGTAGAGGGATAGACAATAAGGAGGGTCGCCATGAGGATCTGAAACGTAAGAGTTGATGGCGCGTAAGCTTCTCCAAAAATAAGCAGTATGAGCGGTTCGGCGAAGATGATGCCGAAGACGGCGAAGAGTGCGGCGAAGAATAATACAAACATCACTGATTTTCCAAGGACGCGGTTTGCACGATCGGGGTTTGTACTTTTGAGGCGTGAGAGAAGCGGAAAGAGACTCGTTGCAAGGAGTGTCGGTAATACATATAAGAGGAGAACAATTTTTTGCGCCGCAGCATAGTAGCCGACTTCAGCAGGGGTGCGGAGCCAGCCCAGCATCACGATATCGGTGTTTAAATTGACGGTTCCCATAAGGCCCATGAGCCCGAACGGCCAGGCGGTCGAGAGAATCGGCTTCACGAGTGAGAGGGTGAAAAAGCTCCCAATGCGCCTGAAGTGGTCACGGAGCGTGTAGATGATTGAAAGAAGCCCTAACCCGCTCCCGAGCGCATAGGCAAGGGCAAGCGCATGCGTATCTTTGCTGTTCATGAGAAAGAGGAATCCTAAGAGAGCGATGAGAAAATTCGTGAAGATTTGAGTCAGTGCTTCAATCTGCATTTTTTGGAGTGCGCGGGCAATCGAGGAACCAAGATCGCGGAGGGTATCGAATACGAAAACAAAAATAAGAATAGGCATGATACGCGCGGCTTCCGGGGCGTTTGTAAGATAAGGGAAGAGCAGTAATACGATGGCGACAATAATGGCAAGGAGGGTCAGTTTCACAAAAAAGGCAGTTGAAAGATACCGATCTTTGAGTTCAGGGTGTCGGGATGCCTCTTTAGTCAAGAGGGCATTCACGCCGATGTCCGAGAATGACGTAAGAAAAGTTGCAATGCCTAACGCGTATGAGAATATTCCCCAGTGTTCAGCTCCTAACAGGCGGGCCGCGTAGATGACGATAGTGGCTCGGAATAGCCGGCTGCCGATTTGTCCGAAAAAAAGCCACGTAGCATTTTTTTTCACCGTTTGGCTTGGTGTCTGATTTTCAATCAAGAATGATTTAAGCTTTGTAAAGATGTCGGTCATATCAGGAAGCGGCGGAGAAAAAGCGCCGAGCGGTTTTGAGGACAATGCCGATATCAAGAGAGATACTTCGGTGCTTGAGGTAATAAATATCGTACTGGAGCTTTTGATACGCTTCGTCAAGCGAGGCTCCGTAGCGATAGTTTAATTGTGCCCAACCGGTAAGGCCCGGGCGTACGAGGTGGCGGAGGTCATAAAAAGGAATTTCTTTCTGAAGGGTGGCTACGAATTCTGGGCGTTCAGGGCGCGGGCCCACAAGCGAGAGTTCGCCGCGGAGGATATTCCACAGTTGGGGGAGTTCATCAAGATGAGTCCTGCGAAGAATTTTTCCGAAAGGAGTGACTCGCTGGTCATTTGGTTTTGCCCATCGCGGGCCATACTTTTCAGCGTCTTCCCCCATTGTTCTGAATTTCCAGAGCGTGAAACGAGTGCCATTTTTACCGACCCGAATTTGGGTAAAGAATGCGGATCCGGAAGAAGTCATTTTCGTGATAAGAGCGATGGCGGCCGCGAGCGGGAGCGCG
>JBGPMO010000049.1:0-4864 GCA_041487075.1 Minisyncoccia bacterium | reverse complement strand
GATCATCAAGAGGTGAAGCTGCCGGCGATGAATGCGTATGAGCGGCGGCTGGTCCACGTTGAGCTTGCGGTTCACCCCGAGGTGCGTACGGAGTCTGAAGGAGAGGGCAAGGAACGGTACGTTATTATAAAGCCGATTTAGAACAAGCTCTTCGTTAGGAACGAAGAGCCAGAAACTCGTTTACTGTTTTGAATTCTTATTTATTAATCTCGAGCGAATAGAGGTTGCGGTCGTATCGGTTTACGAAAGAGAGCTTGTTGTTTTGTATTTTTAGTTGCGTGGCATCAACGGCGCCCGTGTTTCCGTCGTAGAGAACACTTGCCGTGCTTGAGGCAAGATCGAATTTTAAAATATCGTCTTCGGTATATATTTTGTGCTTGAGATAATCGTCGGGGAGAATGGTGCCGGCAGGGAGCGCGCGGGGCACAGCGCAGTAGAGCGTGGTATTGTTCCCGAAGATGCACTTCGAGGGAAGGGTCGTCACCGTGAGTTGGTTTAAGGTTTGCCCTTTGTCGTTTATTATCGCAAGCGCATTTTCGTGAAAGTTATTGGTGAATGTAAGAGCAGTTTTCCCGCCGGGCGCCCAACTGACAATAAAGCCGGGCATATTACTGAAGAGTTGGGTGAGCGAACGCTGGTTAATGTCAAAAGCCCAGAGACTACTCCCTGTTTTTGCAGAGGGCGCTTCGCTCAAGTAGATTTTTCCGCTTTGTGCCCAAGAAAGGCTGAGTCCTTCCTCGTGGAACCGCAGAATTTCAGTGGATTTTTTCGTTTTTACGTCATACAGGATCAAACTTACTGGCTCTCCCCCTGTTTTTAAATAGGCGATGCGGGTTCCTACCGGATCCCAGGCGGCGGCTGTGGTTCCTTGGGGCAACGGCTGCCAGACTTTCTTTAGAACATCAAAGAGAGAAACCGTCGGGGCGAGCCGCGGGCCAAAGGAGATAAGGGCGAATTTTCCGTCAGGAGAGGCAATGGCTGATTGGAGATCGGGTATTGCTTGGTCTGTGAGCACCTCTTCTTGCCCGTTAACTATCTGGGAGATGACCCCGTTTTCTTGAAGGGTAATAATGTCTCCTTGCGTGGTAAGCCAGTAGGCAAAGATGGCTTTTAGGGAAAGTGGGGCAAGCCCGCTTCCCGCCGAGTTATTGGCTCCCGGAGGCGGCAGTGTCCCGGTTCGCGACCCCCCGATATTTTCCTGAATATACGGCCAGGCAAAGAAAAAACCAATGCCGAGGACGGCAATAAGAGCAATAATAATGAGAATCTTTTTCATAGCATGGCATTTAGTGGCCCGCCGTGTAATGGCATCTGCAGTCGCTTCCACAAATTAATCCGTTGCAAAAACTCCCTCCCGGAGCTGAAAGATCGCATGCCTCGTTTTGATCAAGTACATGATTGCCGCAAAGCCCCGGATTATAGTTGTCATAATTTCCTGGTGGCGGAAGCGAACCAACACCTGGTTCCGGAAGATTGTTAAATACCGGATTAATGAGCTGGAGAATGACAAATGCGCCAAGCAGGAGCGCAAGTCCCAAGAGTGCGTTTCTGATTCTATCCATTGCATCTTCTTTTTTTGTGACGACTTCAGAGACGGTCCATTGGATCCCGCCTATCACAATCATAAGCACCGCGAGAATCCCTCCGGCGTAGAGCCCGAAGTTATACAAGTTCAAGATATAGTCGCGCGGTCCACTTACTTTATTTGATTGGCCCGGGAAAGGAACGGTCAGTTGGTATCCATGAGAGGTATTGGCTTGAGCGAGAGCGTGAGTGAAGGCGTCTGCAGCGAAGGCGTGGAGCAGGGTAGGGCTTGTAAGCGCGAGTAAAACAGCTCCGCCCGCCACAAAAAAGGTTAAGAAGGTTTTTTTCTGCATGCCGTGTTATTGAACTGTCACTATAACTTTCCCGCTTACTGATTCGAGCGGTTGCGCTGGATTCGAGGCTCTGGCAGTGATCGCGATCGCATCGCCCGTTTGTGCCCCTGAAAGTGAAAGTGTTGCGAGATGCGGATCAGCAACAACGCCCTCCGCAGACACGCCATTCACTGCCCAGGAGAAGGAGAGGTCAGTAAGGCGAGATACATTGAAAGAGTAAGGAATAGCAGAAAGCGTAAGAGACCCGAGAGTAGGCGAGACAGTGGCACCAGGGTACGGAGCATCAATCACCACTTCCGGATCCGCCACCGGGATCACTGCTCGCGCTTCACGTTCCCCAGTTCCTTGTACGAGAACTGCACGAACGGTTTCCTCCACCGCCGCAGTACTCGGTATTGCAAACGAAAAATTATGAATCCCGCGGCCGCTTTGATACAGCTCGTTTCCGACAAACCAGTGGATATCTTGTGCTGAAAGATCGAGGAGCTTCCCGTTTTGCAGTTCTTCAAGCGCAACGCGGATTTGTGTGTTCCTCGTGGGAATCATTCGCCCCTCGTAACTTCCCGGGGCAAAGTTTTCTGCCTGCCAAGTAAGGAGAAATTGAGGAGCGTTTTGGGCTTTGAGAGAAAGGGGAATGAGGACGGAGAAAGCGATAAGCACTCTCATAATAAAAAGATGTTTTGCCATAGATGAGCTAGGCTTACGCTGCTTTTTTGAGCGCTGGAGCACTTGCTGCCCCACTCGGCGCTCCACCGCCTTTGAGCGTAACAAATTTTTGTGCAGGACCCGTGGCTTTGAGTGCGGTTTGCCCGAGTTTAGTTGCGGTCGCTCGATCTATAAGGATGACGATACCAACTCCTGCGGTAATGCCCGGCAGTGCGGAGAGCGCCGGGAAAAATTCAATAATATTCGTTGCGAGCCCAGCATATCCCCGTACGCCCTTCAAAAAATAGTAGAGCTGGTACCCCGCGGTAGCAACGACTGCGGTCAATTCGTTTATAAGGGGGATAATAGAGATAAGATCAAGAATAACGGCGAACGCGAGAAGCAGGTAGGCTTCGGGGGCGGAAATTTTTGGTTGTGGTTTTTCCGGTTGCATACGCAGATTATACCATGAGTGGTTATTTTTCCTGTTCTAAAATCTGTTCCGGTTTGGTCGTGATAATTTTGTCTTCAAGGTAGGAGGCAACTACTTGGATTGCAACGCGGTTAAGCCCGGCAAAGAAGAGCCCTTGGCCCAGATCAACTTCAAGGAGCATGTTTTTCTCGGCGTCAGTCAGGTTAAAGGTTTTTCCAATGAGATCAATTGAGGCAGGCGCCTGTTTTAAGAGCAGTTGGAGCGAGGAGTTTGTGATAATCGGCCGGCCATAGGGAGAGCGGAGGAAATCTTCGACATCCTGGGTGATTGTGGTAACGCCCAAGAAATATTTTCGCGCGCGCTTTACGAGTCCGAATAGGAACGAGCCGCCATCTTCGTGCTTTACCATCCACCACGCCTCGTCAATAATCATAATTCTTTTTTTCAAATCGGCGCGCACCAGATTCCAGATAAAGTTCAAGATGATATACATGGCAATCGGACAGAGTTCATCTTCAAGATCGCGGATCGAGAACACAATCAGCCGATTTTTAATGTCGACGTTCGTTTGATTGTTTAAAAAACCGGCATAGCTGCCTTTCGTATATTTATAGAGCCGCTCGGCAATGCCGCGGCCGCCTTCCATATTGCGGAGTACCGATTCTAAGTCTTCCAAGAGCGGCGGTTCGGCTTTTCTAAAATCTTTTCCGGGCACGATTTCCCGGGAAGCATAGGTTTCAGTGATCGCGCGATCAAGAAGCGCTTCCTCCTCCACCTTCATTTTCCCGAGCATGATTTTTAAAAGTCCGGTGAGATTAATCACATGGGAGCGGAGCACATCCGCCGGATCCTCGCCCTCCGGGATAACCGGCACCGCAAAAGGATTCACGTGATGAGATGAGGTCAAGGAAATTTTAAAATAGCTTCCGCCCACTGCTTCGGCAAGCTTTTCGTATTCATTTTCAGGGTCCACAATCAACACATCAACGCCCATCATGAGGAGCCGGATGGCCTCGAGTTTTGTGGCGTATGATTTACCTGATCCGGACTTCGCGAAAATGACGAGATTTGAGTTTTCAAGGGAGAAACGATCAAAAATAATGAGGGAGTTGTTGTGCCGGTTTATGCCGTAGAGAATGCCGTCTTCCGAGGTGAGATTGATGGAAACAAACGGGAAAAATGAGGAGAGCGGACTTGAGTTTAAGGGTGTGGTAACCCCAAGCTTATCCAGTCCGAGCGGCAAAGTTGAGGTAAGCCCTTCCAATCCTTCAAAGAGCGCGGGTTTTGCATACACGAGCCGGCTCTCGAGCATATTCGTTATCTTGCCTTCGAGGTCACTCAAAGATTTTTCATCATCAGCGTAGAGCGTCAGATAGACGCCTACGGAGAAAAGATTTTCCTGCGCCTGCTGGAGCGAGTCGCGCAGACTTTCGATATCCTGCATCGCAGTTTCGAGCACGGGGTTCCGCACCAGCCCTTTTTCCTCATTTTCATTAATCTGCGCTTCAATCTGGGCGACTTTTTTCCGGAGGCTCTTTAGGGCAAGCGAGGTCTCGACTGGATTAATGTGAATCGCGGCGTCAAAAAGGTTGGGGAGATTTACAATGGGTGAAAACCAGCCGGTCGCGAGGTAACGCGGGTAGGTGAAAAGAAAAATGGTTTTTACATATTTATCGCCAAGCTTTAAATAGTTCGAGTTTACCTCGAGAGCCGGCGGCGCGATAATGTCTTTAATTTCTTTTTCCATATACTCGTGGTTAATCGCTGGCCGCTAATTGGATTCCTCTCTTTTCCGTGGTGCCGGGGTTGTAGAGATTGTAGAAAAGCTCGGTTAATTCGTCGTCGTTCAAGGTGATGGCGCGGAGATCCATTTGGTTTAAGCCGGTTACTACCTGATTGACCCGTTGTG
>JBGPMO010000048.1:0-5043 GCA_041487075.1 Minisyncoccia bacterium | reverse complement strand
CATCCTGCTGCGGCTTTGGAATCTCTTCGGCAAGCTGAATGAGTTTTTGTTTTTTATCATCAATCTGCGCTTCAACAAATTTTCTATAACCAAACGCAAGCCCAAGATAAGAAAACAGAAATACCGCGAGAACAAAAATCATGAACGTGAGTAAGCGCCACGGTCCGCCGCCCGAAGGCACGCGCTCCTTCATGAGCTTATTCGCGATAGTATTTGTCATTACCCCGGGCATAAAGTTATAGTTGCTTTGTTGCAAGGCCAATTGCTACGGCAAGCAGGGAACCAAGTTCTCCTCCTATCGGATCAAGAGCTGGCGGAAGAGTGACTCGCCCGAAGGGATTTGCCTTTTCAACCGGAAGCCCTGTCTGTTTCGCCCAATATTCTGGAAGTCCCGCCATCGTTGCCCCGCCACCGGCTAAGAGTACGCGGCCTATCTTCTCTTGGTAGTTAGCTTCGTAATTCTCGATCGCCCGCTTTGCTTCACTTATTATAACATCTAGTATCGGTTGTATTAGTGTGGATAACTCTTCGGTGCCGCCGAATCCCAAAAGACCACGCTGGCGCTTCAAATCTTCAGCGCGGCGCTGGCTGATGGAAAGTCCTTGCGCAATAGTTTGCGTAAGCGATCCGCCCGAAAAATCAGTCTGGCTGCTCAATTTCAAAAAGCCGTTTGCGGCGACCGAGAAGCTCGTGGAGCGGCTGCCAATGTCTACGATAAGCACGGGGTTCGGTGTCCCTGAAGTAAGGGTGCGCGCAAGGCTCGTTCCTTCAATCTCGACCGCAGCAAGCTTTAGGCCAGCCACAGAAAAAATCTTTTGATATTTTTCTAATTGTTCATTAGGGACAGAAACGACGAAAATCTGATACTTCACCGAACCGTTTTCCTCTTTCCGTTCCCCCACCTTCTGCCATTCAAATGCAACTTGAGAAAGCGGAAGGGGTATATACTGTTTGCCTTGCAGTTCCATAAACTTTGAGATTTCATGATCAGACATCGGCGGCACTTCAAGTAACGTTGAAAAAGCAATGAACGACGGGATAGAAGCCACTGCCTCTCTCCCATTGATGCGAGCGCGGGAAAGCAATAGCTTTAAATAACCCGCCGCATTATCTTCAGAGAGTTTCAAGGTGCTGGTCTGGATCGCTTCATTCGAGCGCTCAAGATAGCCGAATGATTCCAACATCCCATAATTTTTGAGGCGAAAGGTTTCCCCTTGGGGCACCACTTCGGCAATTTTAATAGAGTTGGTTCCGATATCAACACCGAGAGGAATGCCGCCGCCAAAAAGCGATTTCAAAAACGCCATGGATTAAAAGAATTGGAAATGTATAAATAGTATAGCATAGTCAAGACTATCATGTATCAACACCTGCTCAAGAAAACGAAGGAATTATTATTAGATATCTTTTTCCCGCCGCTCTGCCTGGTTTGCCATACCTCGCTTCCCGAGGCTTCCCGTGAAGAGCGGCTGTGCGCCGGGTGCTTGGAAAGTATTACCGTTAAAACCACACTCACCTGCCCCCTCTGCGGAGCACGGCTCGCGGAAAACAAAAAAACCTGCCACGAAAACGCACGTTACCGGCTCGCCGCTGCATCATCGTATGAAAATGAAACCGTGAAACACCTGGTCTGGCAACTGAAATATCAGCACCAAACCGCCGCCGCAAGCGCACTCTCATCAATTTTGAAACGATATCTTGCCTCTCTCAAACTGGATCTCCAAGCATACACACTCATCCCCCTTCCGCTCCATCCGTCGCGCGAACGAACTCGCGGCTTCAATCAATCCGCGCTCATCGCAACGCATCTCGGGAAAACCTCTGGGCTGCCAGTCGAACATCGCGCCCTCGTCCGAGTCAAAAACACTCCTCCGCAAGCGGAAACAAAAGATTTTAAAGAACGGATAACGAATATTGCGGGCAGTTTTGCCGTAGAGCGCCCCGAGCTGGTTGCCGGAAAAAATATTATTTTACTTGATGACGTTTTTACTTCGGGTGCCACGATCGGAGAAGCGGTGCATACGCTGAAGAGAGCAGGCGCACGGCGCATCATAGCCCTTGTGGTCGCAAAAACCGGGTAATTTATAAAGCTTATTCCCCTACAAAGGCGTGTATGCGCCGAGATCAATCACCTCGCCTGCCTTCACTTCACGCACATGCTCACTCATGACCGGATCGCCATTTGCATCAATCGTAATATTTCCTGCGGCGCCGTCCCAATCCCTTACCGTATAGAGCCAATTCTTAATCTTGATTGGATTCGCGCTCTGCGTTGCTTCTATGGCATCGCGAATGAGATACACGGCATCATACGCATTCGCCGCAAACATTCCCGGGTCGCTCCCAAACTTCGCACGGTGCGCCTCGCGAAATGCAACTGCTTTCGGGTTAGTATCCCAGTCCACCATCGGCTCCACGCTCATCACTCCTTCGAGCGCCGCGGCATTCTCGCTCGTAATGTGAGAATCAAGCAAGGCCATCGTCGTCATAAACTTCGCCTTGGGTATGCCGATTTCTCGCATTTGTTTAAACAGGAGAATCCCCGGGGCAACGGTATCTGAAACCACAAAAATAAGATCTGGCTTAAGAGACTTGATCTTCAAAATTTGTGTCTGAAAATCAGTGCCTTGAGACTGAAATGTTTCATCAGCAACTAGGCGCCCACCGAGATCAGTGAACGCCCGGCTGTACGCCTCTCGCAGTGCTCCGGTATGGTCGGTGAGTTCAGTAATAAGAGCCGCTTTTTTTACCTGCAACGATTCATACGCATACTTCGCGGCAATACTTGCGGCGTTCGCATCGGACGGATACGTTTGAAATACGAAATCACCGGCAGCTGAAACTTTTTGATCCGCTGCTCCCGGCGAAATAAAAAGCGCTTGCAAAGCATCAGTCACGGTTGCCGCCGCAAGCGTTTCTTCCGGACAAATGCCGCCAATGATAAGTTTTGTTGATGCAATAAGTTTTTTTGCTGCGGTTCCCGCCGCCCCTTGATCACAGATGCCATCCTGGGTTTCAAGTTTGAGTTCCTTACCGTTCAAAACGCCGCCGGCGGCATTAATCTCCTCGATCGCAATTTGGATCGCACGAAGTTCTGATGTGCCGTAAGAAACTGCAGGAGAAGAAAGGGGTTGAATAAACCCGACAATCACCGCTTGCGCGGATGATTCGGTTCCGCCGAATATTGCGAGCCCGGCAATCACCATGAGCGCAATAGCAATAACCGCTGTCACTAATTTCGCCATACGATTTTCTCGTATCAGTCTATCATATTAAACGATATTCAAACGCGGCGGCTCTTCGTATGCGTTCTCGGCAGACACGCCACTGCTTACGGGAAGCCCCTACGGGCACCCGGGAGCGGAGTGGCCCGTTTCGCAAATCGTTACTTGCTCCCGCCAAAGATCCCGATCCAATCCCCAACCATTATTGTAGCGCGTGAAATAAATATAGGGGCGGTTGCCGGTTTTCTCAAAACTAGGGTCGTTCGGATCGTTCAACTGCGCGTGATCAATAAGAGATGGATATGACTCCGATCCTGACTGAGGCCCAGAGGGGTTGCACGGCGGATTCGTACCCGGCACCTCTTGGATAAGTTTCTGAGAAGACCAATTTAAGAGGTCATTTGAGGTCGAATAATAGAACCCGCAGATCCAATCTGACGGAATACTAAGATTTGGGTTCGGGACTCTCGGCGTTACACTCTGATCCACAACTAAGTATTTGCCGAGATAGGTATTGTAGGTGAGACTCCCGCTCCCGGCAATCTGATACTGACTGACAAAGGCGCAGTTTTGCGTATTCGGATTCGAACCATAGGGAGAATTTAAATGGATGGTAAACCCGCTCCCATTCCACGCGCGCCAGCTCGAAGGATCTTCTAAATTATTCGTTCGCATAATGCAGGTGCCTCGGGTTAGGGCGCTGGGAATTGGATCGTTGATAGCGGCGAACAATACGTAGTAGAACCCGTCCGTGTGCTTCACAATATTCGACGAGATCACGTGCCCGTAGGAAGGAAAATTGCCGAAATTCGATTGTGGATTCCACGGGATGTGCTGGGCCGCAACCAGATGCCGAGGATCGCCGGTCACTGGATCGATACTCGGGTCTTGGATAAAGAGATATCCGCCATTGTTGGAAAAAGCAGAAGTGATACTAAAATAATTGCACTGATTCGATGGGTCATATACTCCTGAAACACAAGGCGGATGAGAAGCCAGACGCGGGTCATGAAACTCGTCGTGGATAAGCGCATAAATCCGGTTCGGCCGTGGAGAATTCAAGTCGCGATAGAAGGAGGCAATCCATTGCAAACTGAAATATGCCTGTGGCTGTTCGTTCGGACCTGCTCCCGGAGAGGTGAGCGCGGGGCCGGCAGCGCATGGGGCGCTCAAGGCATTGAAATTTGAGCCGAACAAAAAGTACGTATCGGGTGCGTCGCCTCGCGACATCACGATTTCGCCCGTACTGCTTCGAACAACATGGGTATAAAAGTCAGGCAAATCATATTGCCCGCAGTGGCTCGATGAATAATCCCAGACTTTTTCCGCTATAGGTTGATTCTGGAAAGCGAAAGTAATCTCATAATCTTGAATCACGAGGGTTGCTCCCGGAGATGAACCGAGCGTGTATGTACCAATGTCAGTTAACGTAAGGGTTACGGTCTCGTTGCCCTCGATTACGTCATCATCTATCGGCAGAATAGTGACGGTAGCCGAACTAGCGCCAATCGGAATCGTTTTTGAGGCCGCGATAGAGTTATAGTCAACACCGTTTGTGGCGCTCCCCGCAATCGCAAACTGGACGACAAGGCGGTTTGCCGTGCTTCCGGAGCGAGTAATCGTAAAGACACCTGCGTTCCGGTCTTGTTCTGACGAGACCGCATCTGTTACGGAAATCGAAACAGTTGGGAGCGATGGTGGAGGTGGCGGAGGACCAGGCGGCGGAGGAGGCGGGGGCGGTGGCGGTGGCGGGCCTGGTGGTGGAGGTGGTGGCGGTCCAGGCGGACCTGGTGGTGGAGGTCCGGGAGGCGGTGGAGGT
>JBGPMO010000047.1:0-5172 GCA_041487075.1 Minisyncoccia bacterium | reverse complement strand
CGCATCCGTACCGCACGTAAACTTACCTCCGCTTGAATCCCAGAGCAGTTTGGAAGTGCCGGAACTGCATGCGCTAAGGCCGCCTTGGAAAAAACCGTTTGAAACAATGAGATTAGAAGTGGAGGCAGTAGTCGTGATCGCGAGGTACGTGGTGGTTGCCTGAGTAGCAATCAATCCTCCTCCTGAATCGAAATAGAGTTGGTTGTTACCCGCAGCGTTTTGTACCTGAAAAAGATTCGCGATCTGTCCGGAAGCGGCTCGAATAGTGATGCCGATTGCGGATGATGTTGTCGCTTCTACCGTCACCTCGGAAAAACTAATAGGCGTAGTGGTCCCAAACGTGGAAGGCGTCGTGCTGCCGCTTACTGCTCCTGCAAGTTCCGCGAAAGAAGTTGCCGTAAGGCGCTGTCTTGGTGAGAGCGTATCAAATGATGCATTGTCTGAAGAAACTTCAACTTGAAGAAAAATATCCTGATTGGTATTGAAATTGTAATCGAGGATGTGAGGGTAACCATTTGCCGTATCTCCGATGTTCACATTAAAGACTCCGCTCGTAACGGTAAGGGCAAGAGAGTTTGGCGCGGCACTCGGCCAGAGCTGGTTACCCGATAGTACGGTTGCATTATCCCAAATGGAAAATTTGAAATAAAAAGTTCCCGACTGAAGCGTTCCACCGTTATCTAACAGTCGCCCCTGATAACTGATAATACGTGGTACTCCCGTTACCGCATGTGCCGCGGTAATCGCATGGAAAAATGGCGAAAAAAATAATATCAAAAGAAGCGAAATTCCAAAGAATTTTCCCGTTAAAAGTTTCAAAAACATGCAATGATGATTCACGGCTAAAAACTCCTCAACACATGGAGTTCGCCAACTAAAATTATACCACTAAGTATCGCGGCTCTATGTGTGGATAAGCTATCTCCGACACTGCTCTCTTATGACGGCTTTTTAAAGTGCTAAAACAAGGTAAAAACAAAGAATCCGGCCATTGCGAGAATAATGACTGCTTTTACTACCGCGCTCACAAACGCGCCCCACAATACCCCCATTGCGGCATGAATTGCTTGCGATGATTCCTTGCCGGAAAGAATTTCTCCTAAAAACGCTCCAATAAAAGGCCCAATAAAAAAGCCCAAAGGGCCGAAAACTAAAAATCCAAGAAAAATACCAAGAAAAGCGCCGACGACTCCGTACGGAGATGCATGATTATGTTTTGCGCCAATCACCGGTGCCAAAAACTCAAAAACCATAACAAATACCGTAAAACCAAGAAAGACCAAAGCTACAGCTAGGGAAATTTTTGTAAACGAGGTGAAGTACGCGTAGAAAAAAAGACCAAGCCACGCTAAAGCAACCCCGGGAATAAATGGAATAAAAACACCGAGGAAACCAAACACAAAAAACACGACAGCAATGATGGCGGGAATCGCGCTTATAAACATCACGAAGGCGAGTATTACTGGCAGCTTGCCCCAGAACAACTTTGCAGTATCTGGACGCGATTATGGAGGCGTTCTAAAAGTTGCTGATAGCAAGGATTTGCCTGCTGGCTATCAAGCTCGTACGGATCGACGACAGAACGGCAAGAGTCTGGAGTAAAGTTGTATAGTTCGCGTTCATCAGGAACCCCGTCATGATTGGAATCGGATTCAATATACGCGTAGTTTTTATTCCTGAGACCAATGGCTCCTCGATTCACCGTATGAGAAAGTATGGTGTAAGAATATGAATCAAGAAAAAGATCCCTATTCCATGGCACGCCCTCCCCTCTTAAAAGGGGAAGGAATGAACGCCCATCCATAACACGGAGAGCTGTCGCATGTGCGAGCTCAACAAAGGTTGGCGCGAAATCGATGTTCGCGACGATCTCTTGAGCTTCTTTGCCGACTGACATTCCGGGAATCCGGACCACCAAGGGAACCCTGATCGATTCCTCGTAGTGCACTCCCTTTCCACTGGGTATCCGATGCTCCCCCTCTTCATACCCATTATCAGAGGTAAAAAAGATGTAGGTATTTTCTAATACCTGGGCATCGGCGAGCGCATGCACAATCCGGGCGACTCCTTCATCAACGGCGAGAAGAGTTCCGAGGCGTTGCCGATATTCGGTGGTAATAGCCGCGATCGTTGTCGTGCTAAAACGCGGAAGCGCGCGAATCCAAGCCGGCTTATCGCTTACATCGCGTTCATTAAAATTCGGCGGCCACTGCGGCTCGTAATTGTCGAAAATGCCCTGATGGCGAGGAGCGGGAATGGGAGCGCCTTCTCCTGCGCCGCCCCAATGGGGGGCATTGTAGTCAAGCATGAGATAAAACGGTTTTGTGGAATCCGCGCGGCGAATAAATTGAACGGCTTTCCTGGTAAAAACGTCGGTGGAATAGTCAGCTGGCGTGTACCCGTAACTGACTATGGTTCCATTTTCATTCAGTTGATACCCGTAGTAATTTCCGCTCCACGTCGTATACCATTCATCCCAGCCAGGAGGAATGCCGTCATGGTTTCCGTTATACCC
This sequence comes from Minisyncoccia bacterium, assembly GCA_041487075.1. GTDB lineage: Bacteria > Patescibacteriota > Minisyncoccia > UBA6257 > 1-14-0-10-40-38 > JBGPMO01. The sequence continues at coordinate 2,657 of JBGPMO010000047.1, read as the reverse complement.
ATTCATATACTTACCGATGTGAACCGTGTCATATCCGGCATTCTGAAGCCACACGGGCAGAGTATTCGTGTGATCGAAACGTTGGTATCCGCCAAAAGGCGGCGTGTTGCCGAGCACATGGTTGTTGTGCGCGTATTGGCCAGAATAAAAAGCAGCTCGAGACGGGCAACACAGCGAGTATGATACGAAATTATTTTGGAACGTTATGCCGTTATTGGCGATGAGATCGTGCACCTCCTGCATCACCAACGCTCCGGTGTCAGGGCGGTGAATGTGCATTTCGGTAACATCCTCATCATCCGTTCTGATGACCACAATATTCGGCTGGTTCACGTCAGCACGGGCCGGAGGCAAAACCGAGATGCGCTTCCCGGGATTGACCTGTAATAATCCGCCGATGAAAACAAGTGCGCCACACCAAAGCAATGCGCGTCGGAAAGACTGATGCTTTTTAAAAATTTTCCACTGCATATGCTTCTCTTTTTTTTGCGGGGGCGCCAGGATTCGAACCTGGATAACTGGTTTTGGAGACCAGAGTCTTGCCGTTGGACGACACCCCCTCCAATCATTGTAAAGAATTTATTTCTTGGATTCCTTATGCGCAGTATGTTTCCGGCACCACCTACAATACTTACTCAACTCAAGTTTTTTCTCAACTTGTTTTACGTTCTTATGAACGTAATACGTAACTCGCTTACAGCCGGAACATTTTAATTTTACGAGGTTTTGCGAAAATTTAGATTGAGCCATAGCGGCATTATGTTACTCTACCCTATCACTCTTTGCAACTCGTGAGCCCATAACGAAAGTTCCTGTCCGTGAGCCCGGCTTCGCCGAAGCTTCAGCGAGACGAGCAGACAGAAATATGAGCCAGTGGCCGGGATTGAACCGGCGACCTACTCCTTACCATGGAGTTGCTCTACCACTGAGCTACACTGGCATGAACGCGGGGAGGCGTCGGCAAAGGTTGATACTCAATGTAAGGCGAAAAGAAAAAAGACGCAAATCGTGGAGCTACCTCCCGGATATTTCACATCGCTTCGCTCTTTAGAAATCCACGGTTTCTAATATCTTCCTTCACGCCCGTCCTCCGCAGTAGTTACTGCTACGGAGGATGGAGAGGGAATCCGGGTGGCTTCCCTCCGACCTACCCTTCGTTCAAATCCGGGATGCGTCTCCTTCGGAGCCACCTCCCGGATTTGAACCGGGGACCTACTGTTTATCCCGACGATTCAAATTTTGCCGGAGCCAGGAGCGGGATTCGAACCCACGACCTACTGTTTACAAAACAGTTGCTCTACCGCTGAGCTATCCTGGCAAAAATTTGTATGTCGGGACCCCGACTTCTTTTATTCTACCCGTAATCGAGACGTCGGGGCAAAACAGTTGCTCTGCCGCTGAGCTAAGGTGGCAATAACACGGGTATGCAAAACTGCATTACTGATACAAAACCAATGTTGACAAATAAAGTCTAGATTTGCAATACTCTCGACAAGAGAACTAGCTAAAAAGCCCTTTGATAAAACAGAATCTCGAGTGAACCCCCTACTCCCCATTAGAAAGGAAAAAACCAATGAGCGAAAAGAAGCTCTACGAAACGGGATTCTACCGGCGTGAACGGCAACAGGAACGCCTTCGGGAACGCGAAGAATCTGAACCGCTATATGCCTTTGAAGTAATGCGCTCGCAACTCAAAAGACTGCGCCTTGAGAACCTTGTTTCTCCAGCTGATGCGCACCTCTACATTCTCAAAAAATTAGAGGGGCTCCGAGACACCGGCCTCATGACAAACCACGAAGCAGAACTCATCGGATCCAGAGATCTGGATGCGATGCTCGATGGCTTTGCTCACAAAAGGCCCGGCGAGATTGCTGAAATCATCGAAGACGTGGAGCAAAAGCTTCACGCCCGATTCCCTTGTTACCCCCGCGCTGAAACAGTATCAGCGTGGGGGTTTTAAATTATCGGGATCGAATCCATCTAGAATCTTGAACACTCCCCAAATGAGGAGTGTTTAAGATTGTGGGCAGGGAGGGATTCGAACCCCCGAAGGCATAAAGCCAACACGTCTACAGCGTGCCCCGTTTGACCACTTCGGTACCTGCCCAAGTAACCGTTTAATGATTGTTTGTAAACGCTGTGGAGCCGCGTACTAGAATACCTTCCTCTGTTTAGTTTTACAAGTTTTTTTCCAATACGAAAACCGTGCCGGTACGAGGCGTGCTCGCACCCCCAATGAAAAATTACTCCTTAGTATCATTATTTATTTTCTCAAACAAGTCAATCCCCTTCTCCCGAATCCCTGCCTTTTTTAATTTCTCCAAACGCTCATCAATGACATGATCGGCCCGGAACAAAAAAACGCGGAGTCGACGAAGGGTTTTTTCGAAAAGGCCATTCAAACGCTCATCAATCGCCTGCAGCGGAAGCTTCTCAAGTAATCGATCTAAACGCCCATGGGTATGAGTCGCTTCCTCCGTCTCATCCACGCGAGGGATAACCAAAGCAAGCATATAAATCAATATGCCAAGACTGATGAAAAGGCTTATTTCAAGAAGAAAACCGTACATAGATTATAATTCGTACCGCGAAAAACGCTCAATACGGATATTCTCTCCCACCTTTGCGATCATCCCCTTCAGAAGATCGGCAACCGT
>JBGPMO010000046.1:0-5243 GCA_041487075.1 Minisyncoccia bacterium | reverse complement strand
GTTCAATTTAACTTCGGCCAGGCGAATTCAAACGATGATCTGACGAGTTGTCGGCTTTGGGATGGTGCAACGGCCTTGAACACCGGTTCGAACGTGGTGAACGGTGCGAATGCCGATGTAACAGCTGACAAGCTGACATTCACCTTTGACCAGAGCTTGACTATGCCAAAGGGCACCGTGAAAACATTGGCTCTGAAGTGCAACACCACAGCAACGACCTCGACAGCGGCTTCCACGTACAATTGGACTATTGGGATTGCAGGTGCGGCCTCGGACATGATTCCGACTGGTGTTGTCTCTGGCTCCACGATTACGGAGACCTATACCGACGTAACTGGTCAGGCAATTACCTTGACTGGTGGCGGAACCGTCCAAGTTGCGCTTGATATCGTTTCAAGCCCCTCGCTTGCGCTTGCGCCCGCGAATACCACCAATGTTCCGATAAGCGCATACCGGCTGACCGGTACCGCGGAACCAATCAAACTTACTCAGATCGGTCTCTTTATGGCGAGTGCAGCTTCAACAACGCATGCGTCAAGCACGGTACAAGATATCTCCAAAGTGACAATCTGGAATGGTTCAACTAAGGTGGGTGAGTCAATCTTCTCGACGGTTACCGCAACAACTACACTCTCGAACGGTGCGTATCCTGATGTGATTATTCCGCAGGATAGTGATCTCGTACTAACCTTGAAAGTTGATACAGCGATGATCGGCAATTCACAGGCGGGGAAACCAGGTCACTTGGTACGAGTTGAAATTGATCCGAATGCGGCTGACGCAACTGGCAAGACAACCCGCGGTGTGGGTGTTTCCTCTGGAACGACTATTTACTCAACGGGTTCTCCGGCCGATTCAGCTGGTTTCCGTCTGGTAAAGAATGTTCCGATCTTGTCGCCAATCGCGCTTCCGTCAACGAAACTCATCAATGCGCCAATGTCCCTCTACCGGTTCTCGGTAACAGCTCCATCAACCGGCGGCGTAGGACTCTACAAGTTCACGTACTCGATCTCAACTTCAACACAGGGTGCCACGAGCTATGCCATCACGAGCTTGCAGGTTCGGGGTTACTCTGACTCTGCATTTTCGCAACCGGCATACGCGAACGGCGGACTCTTGAACTCTGGTGCAGTTGGTGACTCCGGCGGTGTGACAAACGACGGCTCTGCTCTCTACAGCGTCCGGTTTGATGCCACAACCGCAGGAACTGTTGAGGCGCTTCAGATTCCAGCCGGCTCCACTCGGTACTTCGAGCTTATCGGTACGGTTGCGAATACGAGTGCTACGTCTTCATCCGCATCAATCAACCTCCAAGGTGACTCTTCGTGGCTTGCTGGCACGAACAACAACAGCGCTACGACCTCGATATCTACGTTCGACAACTTCAGCGGTTCTGGCGCAGGCCTCTATGCCTTTGCGACCACTGCCGCAAATGTTGACGCAGATGCGACGCACGATGACTTCATCTGGTCTGATAATGCGACCACAACCTCGGGTGTTGGGACCTACGACTTCTTCAACGGCTTCCAGATTCCAGGGTTGCCACCGACGAACACCACAAATGTAGTGCTGACTCCATAGTCTTACTTGAGCACCAATCCTGATTTGCATCAGGGCTGGTGGAGACTACGGTTAGCTCGAAAACACCCCCGATGAAGATCGGGGGTGTTTTCTATCACTTGATTCAGAATGAAGAAACCGCTACGATGTTTACTATGTCTAAAAAATCATGGGTGGCGGGTACGACCTTTCTTTTTATGGGTTTCTTTATTGGATTTTTGATTTTTAAGCGCGGCATGCCGCCGCCCTCGAGTACCGCTACGGCGGGCTCGATTATGATGCCTCCTCCTCCGCCAGCCCCGACAGTATTGTCGGGGCCAGCTGGCGGGCCGCCGGCTCCGCATACGTTGCCGCTCTATGCCGGTGACTCGATTGAAAACATTGGCACTGATCAGTTTATCAAGCAGGTTCCCGCGGACGCGCTCGCGCGCTACCAAGCAGAGCTCGCCACACTCAAAAATGATCTCGCCCTTCATCCCAATAATTTTGACGAATGGCTGCGGCTTGGCGTGATTAAACAATTTTTCAATAATTTTATCGGCGCGCGCGATGCATGGGAGTATGCCGTTCTTGTCGCGCCTAAAAATTCAACCGCCTATTTTAATCTCGGTGGGCTTTATGGGGATTATCTCCATGATTTTCCTAAGGCGGAAAAAGATTATTTGAAAGCGATTGAAAATGATCCAAAACTTCCCTATTTTTACACTGGCCTCGCCGATTTTTATTGGACGTTTGATGTTTCAAAAAAGGCGCAAGCGGCAGACGTGATTCGGCGCGGCCTTGTGGCATTGCCGGATGATCCGGCGCTTCTCGCGGCGCTTAAGATCTACACGCAGTAACCTTTTTTTCGAATGGCGCGCCTCAAAAGATTTTTACTTGCGGCGCTTCTCTTGATTATTGATAGATGAGTGTCGTCTTTTCTATCATGAGTGAAAGAGGGAATGTGCGTGCCACGCGCGCGCGCGCGGCTTTGCCCATACGTGCGGCGAGGCGGGGGTCGTCTATCAGCCGATTAATGGCTCGGGCGAGCATTGCGGCGTTAGCGAGGGGAACCACAAACCCTTCTTGCCCGTCGCGCACGGCCTCTGGCATGCCTCCAGCGCGTGTGATAACGATGGGAAGCCCAGCTGCCATTGCTTCAAGAAGGGTATAAGGAAGTCCTTCTTTTATAGAAGAAAGAACAAACACATCAAGCGCAGAAAGAAAGTGCGCGTCCCCTCCTGTCGGTGGGACAAGAAAAAAACGGTGCTGTAATTGATGGTGAGCAATGAGTGATTGGAGTTTTTGATATTGCCCACCATCTCCGATGATAAAGAAATAGGCATGCTGAACCTCGAGGGCGGCACGAATGAGCGTTTCATAATCTTTTTCTTTTACGAGGCGGCCAAGGGAGCCGACCCATGGTTTTCCAATTTCCAATTTCCAATTTCCAATTTCCAATTTTTGAAGGATTTCTTTTCGGGCGGAAACTTTATCGAGAAATGTTAAGTTTTGATAATCAATGCCGTTTCTTATTGTTGTGAGCTTTGTCGGCGGCGCGATATGGGAGCGGAGCGCGAGATCATGATCGAGACGAGAGACATTGATAATAGCGTCTTCGAAGCGAGCGGCAAAAGTATGAAGCAGTCTATAGAAGAATCGTTTTACTGGGTGGAGATGGTTGGTAGGATTGAATACCCAGCCGTGTGCCGTGAAAACTATTTTAGGGCGTAGGGCGTAGGGCGTAGGGTTTAGGCGAATAAGAAGCTTATAAAGAAATGCGGCAAAGGAACCGAGTACGCCGGCTTTTGAACTGTTTACATGGATGACATCCGGGCGTTCCTTTCGGAAGGCGCGAACAAGCTCAAAAACGGCAAGCCAATCATTAACAAAGAGGAGCCATGGCCGTACGTTGTTTGAAAGCCAGCGGAGTTCTTGGCCGCCATGGAGGACAACGACAGAGAATCGCTCTCTATCCAAATGGCTTGCGAGGTCAGCAACATATTTCTGCGCGCCGCCGACATCGTCTTTCGTGATGACTATAACGATTTTCTTTTTTTCTTTATTATGTGGCATACGGTAACATTACAATACAACTTATGAGAGCGAAACAAGGTACTGTCGCGGTATTTTCATTGGCGTACGCCCCTTTTGTGGGCGGCGCCGAGCTTGCGATTCAAGAGATTGCCGATCGGCTCCCAGAGTGGGAGTTTACTTGTTTTACGCGGCGATTCAATAATGCTTGGCTCGGGCAAGAGAAGATGGGGAATGTCCTGGTTTGTCGTCTCGGGCAGGGGCAGGGAGATTTGTACCAAGGGAAATTGAGAAAAACTTGGTATATTATTCAAGCCTGGCGAGCTGCAGAGAAAGCTCATCGTGCAAGGCCATTTACTCTCATGTGGGGGATGATGGCGAGCTATGGCGGAGCGGCTACGCTTCTTTTTAAACTGCGGCATCCGCGGATTCCTTTTATCCTTTCCCTCCAAGAGGGCGATGCCGAGAGGCATATTCTAAAACGAATCAATATTCTCTATCCATGGTGGCGGAATATTTTTACGCATGCCGATGCTATCCAAGCCATTAGTCATTATCTTGCGGCGTTTGCCGGGCGTCACGGCGCGCGTTCTTCGATAGCGGTGGTGCCGAACGGGGTAGATATAAGTAAATTTAAATCTCAAATTCCTGCCTCGCCGGCAGGCAGGTCAAATCTCAAATCTTCGGATCAACGGATTATTATAACCACATCGCGATTAGTTTACAAAAACGGTATTGATATTTTAATAAAGGCATTTGCAGAGTTGTCGCGTCATCAGTCATCGGTTATCAGTTATCAGTTACTCATTGTGGGCGACGGTCCTTTGCGGCAGGAACTTGAAGCACTCGCGAAAGATCTTGGCGTAGCATCGCGCGTGGAATTCGTTGGGCATATTGCTCCGGAGAACATCCCGGAATATCTCGCTCGCGCAGACATTTTTGTGCGACCTTCTCGTTCAGAGGGATTGGGGAACTCTTTTTTAGAAGCAATGGCTGCCGGGGTACCCATCATTGGCACTCGAGTAGGCGGCATTCCTGATTTTCTTACTGATCGTGAAACGGGGATCTTTGCGCGCGTTCATGATTCCCATGATGTGGCAGAAAAAATTAAGGAACTGATAGCAAATCCCGCGCTCGCCCATCGCCTCAAAGAAAACGGGCGGCGCTTGGTAGAAGACCGGTATTCATGGGAGCGCGTTGCTAACGCCATGGCAGAGATTTTTACCCGCGTAACGCAAGCGAAGCGCGTGATTATTGCAACTGGCATTTATCCGCCAGAAGTTGGTGGGCCCGCATATTATGCGGCAGAGCTGGTCAAAGCGTTTCACGAGAGCGGCCACAGAGCAACGGTAGCAACCTATGGCGCATTAAAGCGGTTGCCCACGGGGATAAGGCATATCTGCTATTTTTTTAAGATGCTCCCGCTCATGGCGCACGCTGATTTCATTATAGCGCTTGATACGTTTAGTGTTGGGCTCCCCGGAGTTATTGCGGGGAAGCTTATTGGTACGCCGGTTTTCATTCGTACTGGAGGAGATTTTTTATGGGAGCAGTATGTGGAGCGTACGGGTGAGAAAATACTGATTTCCGATTTTTATCGGGCGAGAAGAGTCTATTCCTTAAAAGAGCGGATGATCTTTTTTTTGACGCGTTTCACGCTTCGGCATGCT
>JBGPMO010000045.1:0-5344 GCA_041487075.1 Minisyncoccia bacterium | reverse complement strand
CTTTGATCTTCCGGTGATTGAGCAGTAGGTGACCCACCTCTTCCCATTCCGAACAGAGAAGTGAAAGCTTATTGCACCGATGATACTTGCCGTTTCGGCGGTGGGGAAAGTAGGGTTTTGCCGGGAGTTCAAAGTGCTGGGCGGGATTTTTGTTGTATACTAAAGGCACATGCCTCATCGCGTTGTAAAACAATTCATCTACGGCATTTTTTATACAGCCATTTTCACTGGCATCGGCTATGGATTGTATCTTTTTTTTCTTCAGCCGGCGCCCTCGTGTTTTGACAATCGTAAAAATGGGGGAGAACAAGGAGTGGATTGCGGCGGAGAGTGCATACCCTGCGAAGTGAAGCGGCTCGTTCCGCTTCAGGTTGCTTCAATAAAGCTTTTTCACCTTCCCGGAGACAAAACCTCAACGCTTATTGAGATGAGGAATGTAAACCCCGGTTATGGCGCGGATCACTTTACTTACACCCTTACTTTTTTTAACGGGAACGGAGCAACTACAACTTCTGTTGTACGGGAATCGTTTATCTATGCGAGTGAAATTAAAACCGTAGCAGAGCCGGGGCTCGATATTCCCGCCCTCTCCGCGGTGATGGCGCGCGTCTCGGTGAGTAATCTTTCGTGGCGGGGGGCTTCTGAATTTGGAAAGCCGTCTATCCAAGTGCGGGAAGTAAAAACTGTACTCGATCAAAAAAAACGGCAAGCGGTGATTTCGGGAGTTCTCGTGAATGAAAATCCGTATGCGCTTCGTGAACTTTTTGTCACGGCGGTTATCGCTACTTATCAAGGGGGACCCATCGGCGTTTCAGGAACCCGTCTTGAATCGCTTGCTCCGCAGGAAGAGCGTCCGTTTGAAGTCACGGTACCCGATATTCAACTTTCGATTCTTACCCGCGACTTGGTTACGGTTTCAGCGACAGCCCTGCGTTAATATATGAATTTTTTTGCACGTCTGCGGCGCCAAGATTGGCTGCTCTATGGTTCTCTTTTTTTTCTTGCGGCAGGGAGTTTGATTGGCATCGCAAGTTCTGCAAGAGAGCTCTTCCTTATTCAATTGATGTGGTTTATTGCCGCATTCGCTTTCATTTTTGTTCTTGCGAGTATTGATCTTCGTGCTCTTATGAGCTATCGATTGGTGGCGTTCGGGGTTTATATACTTTCTTTAGCGCTTCTTGCGAGTGCTCTCTTTTTCGCGCCGATTATCAGACATTCTCGGGGTTGGTTCGTTCTTGGGCCTTTGCGATTTCAACCGGCGGAATTCGGAAAAGTCGCTTTAATCTGGATCCTTGCCTACTATTTGGCACGGCGGCATATCGGTATCGCTCACCTCGGAACGCTTTTCAAAAGTTTTGTATATGTTGCTCTTCCTGCTGGGCTCGTGTTTCTCGAGCCCGACTGGGGGTCAGCAATGGTAATGGGAGGGGTGTGGATTGGTTTTCTTCTCGTTTCCGGTATTCGTTGGAGGCATCTTGCTTTTGGGTTACTTACTTTTCTGATAGTAGGAATACTGGCTTGGAATTTTGCACTGGCGCCATATCAAAAAGAACGCGTCTTTGGTTTTTTTAATCCCAATTATGACCCGCTTGGGATCAACTACAGCGTCAGTCAGGCAAAAATCGCCATCGGTTCAGGCGGCTTATGGGGAAAGGGATTCCGGCAGGGCACACAAACACAGCTTGGATATTTAACTGAACCAGCGACTGATTTTATTTTTGCGACTATCGCCGAGGAATGGGGATTGATCGGAATTCTCTTTATATCAGGCGCATTCCTTTTTCTCGTTCTTCGCATCATACGGCTTGGATTGAAGAGCGAGGATAATTTCTCTCAATTTATGTGCCTCGGGACCGCGATTCTTTTTCTTACCGAGTTTATATTTAACGTTGGCTCCAATTTGGGGCTTCTTCCCGTTGTCGGCGTGACGTTTCCCTTTCTTTCCTATGGGGGATCGAGTCTCTTGACGAAGGCAATGCTTGTCGGCATCATTCAGAGTATTGCCGCAACCTCATCTTTTTAAATCTCCTCATCTTTTATGAAACAACAGATGATACGAACCTATATCGTAGTGGTTGGCTCAGTATGTTTTGCCTTAGTATTTCTGTATTCGGTTTTTGCCGCTCCCCCCTCTCTCGTTCATGAACTTCGTGTTCAGATCGACCCAGGGAGCGGAATTTCTGATATTGCGACGGTCCTTATGAAGGAAGGCGTTATTCGTTCAGCGGGCTTTTTTAAATTTTACGCGTTTCTTTCAGGCGCGGCACATCGTCTGAAACCAGGCATCTATTCGTTTCCGCGTGCAACGAATATCGCTTCGGTTACCGAGCGCCTCGTAGAAGGCCCGGTGCCCATTTCATTTCTTATTCAGGAAGGCCGTTCACTTTCCGATATCGAGGCTGACCTAGTAACCTTCGGGCTTCTCGGGCAGGGGGAACTCACGGGCATTGCGCCTCAAAATTTTATTGAACGCTACCCGTTCTTAAAAGACAAAACATCGCTCGAAGGTTTTCTGTTCCCCGATACCTATCAGATTATTCCCGGTACTGTTCCTCATGATATCGTGGCGCAATTTCTTGATAATTTTACCAAGAAGGCCGAGCCTTTTCTTTCTCGGGGAGCGAAAGAGCAGAGTAAAAATGAATATCGAACGCTCATCATCGCTTCACTACTTGAACGTGAGGTGGCGAGTGACGTTGATCGGAAGCTGGTTGCAGGCATTATTGAAAGGCGCCTTTCCATCGGCATGCCGCTCCAAATCGATGCTTCAGTTTCGTATGCCACCTGTGCCGGTCACTTCGATGGCTGTCTTTTGACAAAAGAATCTTTTGCATTAAAATCTCCTTATAATACGTATATCAATCGAGGATTACCCGTGACCCCCATTACTAATCCCGGCATTGACGCAATCCGTGCAGCGCTTGCCCCGCGCAGCTCTTCTTACTTGTATTATCTTACTGATCCGGCAACGGGAAAGACCTTTTTTTCCGAGACATTTGAGGATCATCGCGCAAAGCAGGCACGGTACTTGCATTAGCAATTATGATCTGCTAATATCTTAATACCTCATAAAAATCAATCGTCTTTACGGCGGGCGGTTTTTTATCTTTTTTTATGCAAAAATTGCCAACAAAACTCTTTTCAACACACCCCGGCCCCCTTGTGGAGCCGTTTCATCTTGCCGAACTTCAGGTTAATTCTTATCGATGGTTTCGCGAAGTCGGCATCAAGGAGCTTTTCGCAGAAATCTCTCCGATAAAAGATTACACCGGTAAAGACCTTGAACTTCATTTCCTCGATTATTATTTTGATGAGCCAAAATATGACGAGGAATACTCGAAGCTTAAGGACCTGACTTTCGAGGCGCCGCTTCGGGTAAAACTTCGGCTTACGAATCACCGTACGAACGAAACAAAGGAGCAGGAAGTGTACTTGGGCGATTTCCCCATTATGACCGCACGAGGCACCTTTATTATCAACGGTGTTGAGCGTGTTGTTATTTCACAGCTTATTCGTTCGGCCGGCGTTTACTTTAGCGCGAATCTTTTGCGCGGGCGGAAATTATTCGGCGCAAAGGTTATTCCGAACCGCGGGGTCTGGCTTGAATTCGAAACTGACTCCGATGGTTTTATCGGCGTTAAGATTGATCGTCGTCGGAAAACAGCAGTGACGGATTTGCTCCGTATCTTTGGCTGGAAAGATGAGACTGGGATGAAAGACTTCGCCGATATTGATACGGGCCTCATAAAATATCTTGCGGCGACTCTCAAAAAGGACGCGGCGAAAAATCAAGACGATTCATACCTCGAGATTTATAAACGGATCCGGCCGGGCGACCTCGCGAGTCTTGAAAATATGAAGAGCTTGATTGATTCTATGTTTCAGCGCCCTGATCGCTATGATCTCTCTGCCGTTGGCCGCTTTAAGATAAATCAACGCTTCGGACACGCCGAAAAGGCAGATCGGGGAAGCCGGCTTTTAACCCTTGAAGACTTGATTTCAATCGTGCGGGAAATTATCCGCTTAAATAATGATCTTGCCTCTGAGCCGGATGATATTGATCACTTAGGGAATCGCCGCGTGCGGCCGGTCGGCGAACTTATCCAATCTCGTCTCCGGATTGGGCTCCAGCGCATGCGCCGTATTATTCAGGATCGGATGTCAACGTTCGATATTAATACCTTAAGCTCGGTACAGCTCGTGAATGCGCGGCCCCTGATCTCGGTCGTTCGCGACTTTTTTGTTTCCTCCCAGCTTTCCCAGTTTATGGACCAAGTGAATCCGCTCGCCGAGGTTGAGCATAAGCGCCGCATCTCGGCTATGGGTCCTGGCGGGCTCACGCGTGAACGGGCCGGTTTCGAAGTGCGCGATGTTCACAGTTCGCACTATGGGCGTATTTGCCCCATTCAAACGCCGGAAGGCGCGAACATCGGGCTTATTAATTATCTTGCAAGTTCAGTTCGTTTGAATGAGCTTGGATTTTTAGAGACTCCTTATGCGATTGTGAAACATGGCATCATCACGAAAGAAATTGTATGGCTTGATGCCCTTGAAGAAGAAAAGCATAAGATAGCGCACGGTGGAGTTAAGTTTACAAGCGAGGGCAACATTCAGGAAGAAATTGTTGAAGCGCGTATTCACGGAAAGCCGGGGACCTGCCGGCGAGATGAATTAACGCTTATTGATATTGCGCCGCATCAAGCGGTATCAATTGCAACATGTCTTATTCCATTCCTCGTGCACAATGATGCGAGCCGCGCGGCGATGGGCGCGAACATGCAGCGGCAGGCGGTGGTCTCTGTTCGCCCGGAAGCTCCGTATGTGGGAACCGGCCTTGAAGAACAGGTGGCTATGGATTCCGGTTACCTTATTACTGCTTCTGAGGACGGTACGATTCACGAGGCAGACGCCCGTCATATTATTGTAAAGACTAAATCCGGGAAGACGAAAACCTATCCGTTAATAAAATTTAAGCGTTCAAATCAATTTACCTGCATTTCACAGCGGCCGCTCGTCGCAAAAGGGGATAAGGTGAAAAAGAAACAGGTGTTAGCGGACGGGCCGTCCATTGATAACGGGGTATTGGCGCTTGGCCAAAATCTTCTCGTCGCGTTCCTTTCTTGGGAAGGTGCAAATTTTGAGGACGCCATTATTGTTTCCGAACGGGTGGTGGAAGACGACCGTTTTACCTCTATTCATATTGAGGAATTTGATTGCGACGTGCGTGATACGAAGCTTGGCCCAGAGATGACCACCCCGGACATTCCAAATGTTTCTGAAGAGAAACTGAAGAATTTGGATGAGATCGGGATTATCCGTGTGGGCGCCGAAGTCAAAGCCGGCG
>JBGPMO010000044.1:0-5369 GCA_041487075.1 Minisyncoccia bacterium | reverse complement strand
CGCCGGGAATATTGTCCGAGGCGTCTCCGACAAGCCCCTTATAGTCCGAGAGCTTTTCGGGCGGGAGCCCATATTTTTCGATGACTTCGGTTTCGCGATAGCGTTTGGTTTCGCTCGTGCCGTGCGTAATGATTTCAGCAACCACCCGGTCATCTGTTACGAGTTGAAGTAGGTCGAAGTCGCCGGTCAAAATAACTATTTGAAGATGCGGGGACGTGAGAAACTGTGCGACGAGTGTGCCAATGATATCATCCGCTTCGAAGCCGGGCGCTTCGAAGATAGGAATTTGAAATGCACGGAATGTCTCGCGAGCCCGATCAAATTGGGTGATGAGCGCGTTCGGTGCCGGCGGGCGATGAATTTTGTAAGCGGTGAATGCCTCGGCGCGGAATGTTTTTTCCGGCCGATCAAAAGCGGCCGCCGCATACGTCGGCTGTACTTCGCGGAGGATTTTTAAGAGTACGACCGAAAGGCCGTAGACGGCGCCAATGGGCTCTCCACTTGGCGTGGTAAGCGGAGGAAGGGCGTGAAAAAAGCGATGGATGAGTGCGTGAGAGTCAATGAGGAGCAAGGTATTCATAGCGATGGTGTTTCGGGGCTGATGAACGGTATAATTGTAGCAGTGAATGGCTTTTTGAAGAATCTGTTGTTGCGCCTCGGCAAACGCGAACGATTTTATGCAGTGAGTCTCGTTGCGGGCGAGGGACATTTTGCGCGTTTTTCCGTCGACCTTAATCGCCGCGAAATTGAAGTACAAGATTTGCAAATACATTCGTTTCCCGCTGATGACGTTATAGCAGGCCTTAATCTCGTTCGCCGGTTTCTTCGTCCGTTGCGCCGGCATCGCGGAGCCACGGTCCTTGTATCGCTTGATCCGGCCTTTGCCACGACCGTACAAGCATCCGTGGCTCTCCTCCGCGAGAAGCCCGAAGAGACGATTGATGATGCAGATCTTGATAATCGGGTCGCGCAAGGCATCTGGCGGCTCTTTAACGGGGAGCGGAGCCGGGCCGCGAAAAAGATGTTAACCTCCGATCTCGATGTGATCATGACAGAGGTAGCAGTCAAACACGTGAAACTCGATGATCATCGCGTGGTAAATCCCGTTGGTTTTCCAGCGCGGACCATCGAAGTATTATTTTCAGGAACGTTCAGCCCGCGAATCTGTGCAGAAGAACTTCGCAATCTTGTTCCGGCGCCGCGCGTTCTTTTTATGGGCGAGCATGGTGTTTTTGAGGCGGATTTGCTCTCGCGCGTCTCGGGGGATGACCATTTTCTTCTTGCGGAGATTTTCTCTGATCGTTGCCACGTGTTTATGGTTCAAGGCACGAGTATGACTGGAGTCGCGGCATTTTCATGGGGAAAAGAAAATTTAATAAACGCGATTACCGAAGAGTTCTTAGTAAGCCGGAAGGTTGCGGAGCATATGTTCCAGCTTTATCTTATCCGCCAGGCCTCGGGCGTGCTCTTGCGGCGGATGGAAAAACTCTTGCAAGGGGAATTTCTGCACTTCGTTCAAATTCTCGCCGAGCCTATCGAGAAGCATGTTCCCAAAGCGGTCTACCTCTTTTCTTCATTTGAATTGCCTCCGTTTGTTTTTAGCCCGGGCTTCAGAGGAACGTTTAGCGAGCGCATCAGATTTTTACCCGTGCCTACCGAGATGTTCTTTGATGAGCTTGGTTTTTCGGTTACTATGCCGGAGGGCATGTCTGTCCCGGCGCTTTTTGCGCCCCTCGCCGCATTCCTTGAGTTTTATTTTATTCCTCGTGGTGATAAGATGAATATGGTCGCGCGACGCCATGCGCGTTGGCTCGTCAAGGATTAAGCGTCGTTCTATGGAACCTAAAAAGATTACGGTCGGGAAGACCGAAGAGGTAACAGAGGTTGCTGAAAAAATTATTGATGCAGAGGCATCAGGGATTCTTTTGGTTATCCCGAAGTTTTCGCGCCTCGCGGAATCTGCGGCAAATTTTCGCCTTTTAAAGCGCGAAGCAGATGCTTTGGGGAAACAGCTGATGGTTGAGTCGGTTGATGAAAAAGTAGTAAAGCTGGCTGGATCACACGGCATTGAATGCCGCAATCCCTTTTTTGAAGCCGGGGGAGAGCGCCGCTTCTCTGATATTTCAGGAAATGCCCCAAAGAGCCGTGGGCGGAATGATTCCTCATCAAAAGAGGATACGGTTGAGCCGGTAGCCGCGATCCACCGCTTTGTCGAAGCTTCTCACTCGACCCGGAAGCGCCGGCTTCTCTTTAGGCCTCGGTTTTGGTTGATCGGAGTCGGCGGAGCAGCCCTTATTGCTTTAGGATTTTATATCGCTCTTGGCGTTCTTCCTAAAGCGGACATTACCCTTATCGTGAAGACGGTCCCTTGGTCATATGATACCACCGTACTTGCTGATAAAGCCGTGAGCGTTCCTGATACGAAGCTCATGAAAATTCCCGGACAGGTATTTCAGGAAAAAAAGAATTTACAACTTCAGTTCCCTGCATCCGGGCAAAAGAGAGTGGAGCGCAAAGCAACCGGCAAAATCATTATTTATAATAATTACAGCTCTGCGCCGCAGTCGCTTGTCGCGCGTACGCGATTTTCCGCTCCCGATGGAAAGATTTTTCGGCTTACCGAAGCAGTTTTAGTTCCGGGTGCGAAAATAGAAGGCGGAAAACTGACTCAATCGTCTATTGAGGCGCAGGTGACGGCAGATGTTTCCGGAGAGTCGTACAATATCGGGCCAGTCGCCCGCTTTACGATTCCCGGGTTTGCCGGATCTCCGAAGTCCGCCGGATTCTCTGGTGAATCAAAAGAACCTATGGCAGGCGGTTTTATTGGGCAGGCGCCTTTTCCGACAACCGATGACATAGTGAAGGCAAAAGATACTGCCGGGAAGACACTTGAAAATTCTATGCGTACGCTGGTTGAGGCAAGACTGCCGAAAGAATTTAAACTCATTCAAGGTGCTGAGCAATTTGCCTTAGGCAAATCGGACGTGGTGACCGAGGTAGATGCCGACGGGCGATTCACACTTTCAGAAGAAGGAACGATCACTCTCACGGTTTTTCGGGAACAGGATCTTCTTACTATTCTTTCGGAGAAAGCCAAAGAACAGAATGCCGCTTTTGAAATTAGGCAAGGCGATCTTACGTATGGGAAACCGGAGTTGAAGCCAGGCGATCTATTAAGTGTTCCTATTCATTACCAAGCGAAGCTGGTTCGAAAGATAGATGTCGAGGAGGTCAAGCGAACGGTAGCCAAAAAAGGAGAAGCCGAGCTTCGTGCTGCGGTGTTCGCCCTCTCTTCCGTCGAAAGCGCGCATATTTCACTATGGCCGTTTTGGGTGCGGAGCGTGCCGGCGGACGCAGAGCGCATCAAGGTGACTATTGACTACCAATAGCGAGCGTGCTAGCATAGCTACTTACCTAATTCGCAATGGGCACCTCGAAGGATGCAGTGCGGGCAGAAGGAGTGGTGGAAGAAGCGCTCCCCGCGACCACGTTCCGTGTTCGGCTCGGAAATGGGCAGCAGATACTCGCTCACCTTGCTGGCAAAATGCGCCTGCATTATATTCGTATTCTTCCGGGGGATCGCGTCATGCTCGAACTTTCAGGGTTTAACGACGGGCGCGGAAGGATCATTCGGCGGCTCTAAAGGCGTGAATCCCGTTAGAGACAAAAAGCGGGTTTTCTCGCTCCATGCAAAGCATAAAAAGATATGTGCAACAAAAAAGGTCCGCGGTTAATGTACGGATACGCCTTCGGCGCATCCTGTCTCTAACGAAATGAAAGTTCGCTCCTCGGTAAAAAAGATCTGTATGAAATGCAAAATAGTTCGCCGCGGGAAGCGAATATATATTATTTGTGTGAATCCTAAACATAAACAACGGCAAGGATAACGAATAACGAATAACTAATAACAATCAACTTACAACAAACCACAGAGATTCTGAATTCAGTTATAATTTATCAGTGGCAAGTTATAAGTTCATTATATGAGAATCACTGGCGTCAACATTCCCGATAATAAACGAATTGAGATTTCTCTCACGTATCTTTATGGCATCGGGCTTACGCTTGCGCGGAATATTCTGCTTCAAGCAAAGGTAGATGCCGGGAAGCGCACGAAGGAACTTGATTCTGCCGAGGTAAACCGGATTCAAGAATTTATCGAGAAGCATTATAAGATTGAAGGGGAGCTTCGTCAGCGTATCAAGCAAAACATTACTCTCTTAAAAGAGCTGCAAACGTACCGAGGCATTCGTCATATGCGCCGGCTTCCGGTCCGCGGACAGCGGACAAAAACCAATTCTCGTACGGTGCGAGGCAATGTCCGGAAAACTGCAGGGAGTGGAAAACGAAAAGTCGAACTCAAGTAAGAACTAATAACTTTTTGTTCGATTTCGTTATGAGTTATCAGTTATACGTTAACCAACATGGGTAAGAAAAAAGTAGCACAACAAACTACCGAGGAGGCGCTTAAGGAAAAGAGCGTTGTTGAAGAAACAGCCACAAAAATCGTTACCGGCAAATCCTCGGCGCGCCGTTTTGAGCAAGGGCGCGTGTATATCAAAGCATCGTATAACAATACGCTTATTTCTATTACTGATGATAAAGGCAATATGATTACGTGGAGTTCGGCGGGTGCACTCGGCTTTTCGGGTCCTAAAAAAGCAACAGCATTCGCAGCTGCGAAAGTGGTGTCCGTACTCGCAGAGAAGATTCAGAAATCAGGACCGTGGAATGTTCATATTTTTGTCGCCGGGATCGGCGGCGGGAGAGATTCGGCCCTTCGGTCGCTCGCGAATCGCGGTTTCAATATACTGGGGATTAAAGATGTCACCCCCGTTCCCCATAATGGGCCCCGGCCAAGGAAGGTACGAAGAGTTTAAAAAATTCATAACTAATAACTAATAACTAATTACAAACTGTCAATAACCACCATATTCCTACTTAAACTCTTGTTATAGGTTATGGGTTATAAGTTAATTCTATGTTTAATACCACAGAAAAAAGAGAACGCGCGCTCGGCACTAAGCTTTTCTTAAAAGGAATTCGATGTTCTTCGCCGAAATGCGCTACCGTGCGGCGGCCGAACCGTCCTGGCGTGCATGGGAAGGCTTCGCGCCGTGCAGGTTCTGAATTTAGCAATCTCCTTCGTGAAAAGCAGAAATTTCAGTGGAGTTACGGACTCCGCGAAGCGCAGATGAGGCGAGTGTTTGCGGAAGCATTGAAGAATCCAGCAGTTACGGGAGATACCATTTTTTCTCTTCTCGAGCGCCGGCTCGATAACGTTGTTTTTCGTGTTGGGTTTGCCGCTTCCCGTTCAGTTGGCCGCCAGCTTATCGGCCACGGCCACATTTTTGTGAATGGGCGCCGGG
>JBGPMO010000043.1:0-5529 GCA_041487075.1 Minisyncoccia bacterium | reverse complement strand
TAGTCCGCCGGAATATATTTTCCGTTTTCCACCACGCAATCATCAAGCGCGCCCACCAAGACCGCGTCTAACTCCTTGTCGTAGTACGAAAGGCCGCTCCTCCAGCTCCGCCACTTGGAAAGCACCTCGTTATCGGGAAACAGTTCGCCTTTCACGTGCCCCTCAATCTCCGGAGGCAGTTTCCCCACGGCGCGATAACGATCAAAATATTTCTTAATGAGAATATCCATCCCGCCGGGAAGCGATGGAAAGGGTCCGCGCGGCCGGTGAATATTCGCGCCATACTCAAGCCAAAAACACTTGGGGCACTCAAGAAACACGTTGAGTGCGGAGGGGGAAAGGCGAAGCTTGCCATTTGAAGTTGCCACGTTTTAGAGTATACCAGTTTTAACGTCTTCCCCTCAATAAAAGGCGCATTTTTGCCGCACTTGACAATAATATATACTATATGCTAGCATATATTTACATGTCCGAACTGCTCATTCACATCTAACAACAACCAGCTTAACCCCGAAGGGAGGAATCGAAGTTGAATTTCTTGCAGGATCAACAGTTCAAGCCGAGCGACATCGTGGTGACCAAGACCGATCTTCATCCTCCGGGTTGGATGGTTCCGATCCCCGCGGGAACCACCGGTATCATCGATAGAATTCGAGAGGAGGTGGAGACCGGTACGGTGCACGAGGTTTTACTTGAGATCGGAGAAAACTCCACCGCGCGTGTAATCACCGACCATATGGGGATCCGACACATCAACTTCTAATCGCTTTCTCATCGCTCATCGCCCAGAACCCCAAGGACAGATCATACCGAAAGGAAGCACGGTGAAAACCGCACTCTACTCAACGTGAGCGCTCTCGATAGACAGAAGCGATGATCAGCGCCAACATAAGTCAGATCTTCGCAGGTACGTTATACCTACTGTCATCGAATCATGATCTCGAACACCGCCTAACCCGGCCACCCGGCACCTTATGCCGAGAAAAAGCCGCCCATGATCCAGTTCTTCGAATCGTAAGCGCCTATGGAAGGACAGGCGCTCACATAAACCGATCTGCTCTTCTCGAACTGTGAAACGAGAGAAAAAGATATCCTCCACCTGAGCCGCACGGCAACGTGCGGCTCTCTTCTTTTTTTAGAGGTATACTAAAACTATGCCAGGTAGTGAAAACTCGATTGTTGCCTGGCGGCAGAATTAATAACTATCGAGTTTCCACTACCTGGTATGGATGCCTACGCAGAAAATCGCAGAGCTCACTTCGACTACCAGATTCTCGAAACCTACGAAGCTGGTATCGAGCTCAAGGGTTTTGAAGTCAAAGCTATTAAATCCGGCCGCGTTTCCATCGCCAGTTCTTTTGCTTTACCCCGAGCAGGGTCGAGGGGTGTTGAACTTTTTCTTTTGAACGCCGACATCCCGCCCTACCAGCCAGCTAACACGCCGGGAGACTACGATCCCAAGCGTTCCCGGCGGCTCCTGTTAAAAGCTCACGAAATCAAAACCTTGTTAGGAAAGACAAAAGCCGAAGGGTTGACTTTAATCCCTTTGAAAATGTATAATAAACGCGGCCTCGTAAAAGTACTCCTCGGCCTTGGCCGCCCGAAGAAAAAAGGTGACAAGCGCGAGGCAATACGAAAGCGAGAGACCAAGAGAGAGATAGAAAGAACATTGAGAAACTAACTTAAGACTGGAAACAATAAACTATAAACTTGAAACGAGTTTATGGTCTAAAGTTTTTAGTTATAAGTTATTGTATGGGGATGCAAGGCTTTGACAAGGATCATTCCATCTAAGCGGCATGCCGAGTGGCAACACCTCGTAAACTTGTTGCAAAAATCTTAACTGCCAACAGCAATGTGAGCAGAGTTCCAGCGTTCGCTTTGGCGTAACCTGGTTCCATCGGCCCTCGACGCCTTATAGAGGATCCGCCGGTGTAATACTAAGGCTCACCGGGTAGAGGAGGTTTCGCATATACTCGGGCTTTCACGCGAAACAATCTGTACTTCGATTTATCGAAGGACTAAGTATGTAGAAACTTAATTGGCATATCCTTGGACGTGGGTTCAACTCCCACCATCTCCACAAAAGCAAAAAATATCCCGTTTATAGCGGGATATTTTTGTTGGTAAACCTCACTTAGCAACACTTGCAGCTGTTACTGAATAATTTCGTGCCGCCGGCGATAATCACCACAATCGGCCAAATCATTCCAGCAGTTTCAGGAGTAATCGTGCCCATAGCGCGGAGAAGAAAAGTGAGCCCAAAGAGCACTACCATGAGCGGTACCACTTTGTGGTGCGGACAGCCGCACTTCATGCCCTTGCCCATTCCCTTCTCACCCATCATGTTATCCATCATATCGGTTTTTTGGTTAGTAAACAGTTTAAACCGACCTTTCTGTTTCGTAATCCATTATAGCATATAAGGTCATCGATCATCGCCCACCATCGCCCGCCGTTGACTTCTCCCCATCCCTCCCGTAAGCTGTACCTACCCTTGTCCATCATCTTTACGAGAATCAATCACCAGATTACGGCGCCAGAGGTGCGCGTCATTGATGCTGATGAAAAAAATGTAGGCGTGATGCCGAAAGGCGATGCGTTGAGACTCGCCCTTGAAAAGGGGCTTGATCTCATCGAAATTAGTCCGAATGCAAAGCCGCCGGTCTGCCGAATCATGAGCTTTGATAAGTTCCGCTACGAGGAAGAAAAAAAGCGGAAAAAACAGCGCGTAGAGAGCAAAGGACAAGAGCCAAAACAGCTTCAAATTTCAGTTCGCGAAGCAAAGAATGACCTCGAGCGAAAAGCTGAACGCATCGCTGCGTTCTTAGAAGCAGGCCACCCGGTAACGATTGCGCTCGTGCTCCGCGGCCGCGAGAAAGCCAATAAGGATTTCGCCAGGCAAAAGCTTGATGAATTCTTGAAAATGATGGCTATTCCTTTTCGAGTCTCGGTGGCGCCGCGGTGGGGCATGCGGGGCCCAAGCGTACAGATTATTAAGAGATAGAAACTACCCGAATATACGAATCGAGCGCAAATATCCGAATTTGTATATTCGTATATCGGTGCTTGATCCGCATATTAGAAAAGTCATTATGAAGACCAGCGTCAGAAGCAGAATTCATATCACGAAAACCGGAAAACTTATTCGCCGGAAGATGGGTATTAGCCATGCGAAAGCGAATAAAACCGGCGCGCAAATCCGTGACAAACGGAAAACCCTTTCAGTCAACGCGGTTGATATACGGATGTTTAGAAAATATTTTTCAAAATCGGTTTAGTAATTAGAAATTAGTAATTTTTAAAGGATATGACTAGAGTCAAAAGAGGAACCATCGCCCACAAGAAACGCGAAAAGCTGCTTAAATACACTAAGGGCTTTCGCTGGGGCAGAAAATCAAAAGAACGGGCCGCTAAAGAAGCTCTGCTTCACGCCTGGACGCACGCGTTCGAAGGCCGGAAACAAAAAAAGCGTGACTACCGCGCGCTCTGGAATGTAAAAATTAACGCTGCGGCGCGCACCGAGGGTATGAAATACAGCGCACTTATCGGAGCGTTGAAGAAAGCGAATATACAACTTGATCGCAAGATACTCGCCGACCTTGCTGAACACGAACCCGCAGTATTCAAAAAGGTAATAGAGGCAATAAAGTAGAAACCGCTGACCCTCGAGCCGGCGGTTTTATATTGCGCCTTCGTGTTTTAAGATCGCGCGTTTCCGCGCCGTGCCCCATGCGTAGCCGCCCACGGTGCCGTCCGAGCGAATCACGCGGTGGCACGGAATGAGCGGGCTCCGATTTCTATTCAAAATATTCCCGACCGCGCGATACGCCTTAGGCCGCCCGGCCCGCATGGCCACCTGCCGGTACGTGAGGGTGCGGCCGCGTGGAATGCGCCGGACCACGGCGTACACCCTTGTGGTGAAGGAAGTCATCTGCTTGTTTAAGCGCACGTTTCGTAACTTCATATTTTTTCCCTAAAATGCGAAGTGCGTCATGGTAGAGAAACCATGCAAACCCGCTGTGCTCGCGCGGTGAGATGCGGATATCTGCTTTGTGCGTCTCCGCAAGAAAGAGGATGACTTTATCATAAATTTTCTCATTCCCGCTCCGAAAATAAAACTGTTCGTAGGCGCGAAAGTTCGGAATAATGCGGAGCTCGGAGCGCCGGATGCCGGTTTCCTCGTATGTTTCCCGAAGTGCCGTGTCTAAACTTCCTTCGCCCTGCTCAAAATGGCCTTTTGGGAAATTCCAATAATTCCCTCGCTTATAGAGAAAAAGATATTTGACTCCATCATGTGTCCGGCGATAGATAATAAAACCAGCGACCACCTGATTTTTGACAATCTCATTCGGTTTCCTGCCTTGACGTACCGTTACATGCTGCTGCATGAGCAATATCCTAGCATAAAACTTTTCACCTGCGCGAATTTTTCAGCATCTCTAGCATCTTCTCAACACTCCACGCATTAATGATGTCATCTCTCGTTGCCCAGCCGCGCCGTGCTTGCGCGATGCCGAATTCCAAAACGGAAAATTGATTGGTTGCGTGGGCGTCTGAATCAATGGACATTTTCACCCCCACCTCTACGCACTTACGAATATGCTCATCTCTTAAATCCAGGCGTTCAGGAGAAGCATCAATTTCAAGAACTGTGCCGGTGGCTTTTGCGGTCGCGATAATTTCATCCATATCAGCATCGTACGCCTCACGCCTGCCGATTAAACGGCCCGTCGGATGAAATAAAATGTCGGCATGCGGATTTTTCATCGCTTTTATAATCCGCTTCGTTTGCTCTTCTCGGGACAAGTTAAAAAGCGAATGCACTGAAACGCCCACCACGTCGAGCTCTTGTAATACGTCGTCCGGCAAATCAAGCGAGCCGTCTTTGAGGATGTCGCATTCGGTGCCTTTCAATATCCTAAATATTTTATTTTGATTTTTTCCTCCGGAGGAGGATCCGCCTCTGGCGGAAAACTTTCGGTTTAGTTCGTCTATCTCTTTCATTTGCTCTCGGAGCCGCCGCGCGTCGAGCCCGCCTGTCATCGCGAGCCGCTTGGTATGATCGGTAATCACGATATATTCCAATCCCGCCTTCATCGCAGAGGTCGCCATCTCCTCAATCGAATGTGCGCCATCAGTCCAGTTGGTCTGCGTTTGGAGATCGCCTTTCAAGTCGCCGTAGCCGATGAGCTTCGGCAGTTTATGAGCTCGAGCCGCCTCAATCTCCCCTGTCATCTCGCGCATCTCTGGCTCGATATAATCAAATCCAAGCGCTTCATAAATTTCTTTCTCGCTCGCTCCAGCAACGCTTTCTTCTTTCTTCCCCTTTTGTACTCTATACAATCCGTATTCGTTTAGCGTGAGTCCTTTTTCAATCGCAATTTTCCGAATAGCGACATTATGGTCTTTTGATCCGGTGAAATATTGCAGTGCCGCGCCGTAGGATTCTTTCCTTACCACCCGGATGTCAATATTCAATCCGCTATTCAACTTCACTGCGGATCGCGTTTCTCCCTGCGCGGCGAT
>JBGPMO010000042.1:0-5785 GCA_041487075.1 Minisyncoccia bacterium | reverse complement strand
CTTTGCCTCGCTTTTCTCAACGCTTCAAATCCCGATTGGCTGGCTCCTCGTCATCATTATCTCCGCGTTCCTCATTTTGATTGCGTATCGGCGTTTCCTCTCTCCACGCGATCCGCTCGCGCGATAATCAATAAGAATGCTAACATATCCCTCGCGAGAAGCGAGGGATATGTTAGCATTGCTCTCTCTTATAAAATCACCGTAAAAAATTTCTTACAATTTTAGATATTGCCTGGTCGCAATCGCTCCAGAAACAATACCAAGAAAAACGCTGAAAAAAACCTGATAAAGAAACAGGAGGCCGAGATTCCCATAAAAATACGTTTCGAGATTCATTTCAGGAATAAAAGACTGAACATGCGGAGATGAAAAGCTGATAAACGGAGCAGCCACGATAAGTGAAATAACCGCCGCGATAACGCCGAAAATAACCGCTTCAACAAAATATGGCCCGTTAATAAAGGTGTTGGAAGCGCCGACGAGTCGCATGATGCCGATCTCTTCGCGATTTGAGTAGATAGCGAGCCGGATGGTATTAAACGTCACAATAATCGCCGTCACGGCCAAAAAAATGGTGAGGCCGAGGCCAATGCCCTTTATCACAGCAACAATCCGATTCAGCCGGTCAATCACATTCCGATTCTTTGCATCCGGAATGCGCTCGATGAGCGGCTTTACATTCGGGTCATTGAAATAATTAAGGATCGAAGCGTAATCATTCGGATCGTTTGCTTTGATATTTAAAGATGCAAGCAAAGGATTCTCTTCAGAAATTTTGATTGCTTCAGTAATAGTAGGATCATCCTTGTGGAGCTCCTGAAATATCTCGAGTGCGCGGTCGCGTGAAATATAGTCTACCCGTTTGACCTCTTTTAAGGATTCGAGCGCCTTCTCGATTTTCAAAATGTCATCCTCCGACACACTCGTTTTGAAATAGACGCTGACATCGATTTTATCGTTCAATGAGGCGATGGCGGTCTTTGTCACCGCATTGAAAATAATAAGCCCTTGAAAAACTAAAAGGGCGAGCACCATCACAATAATAGTTGCGACAGAAATAAGGCTGTTCCGCCGGAAACTTTGTAAACCATATTTTAAAATGCGCGCAAGGGTTGTTGCCATAGTATATTTATATCGTTTCTCGTTTCACGACAGGCTATACTTTGCTTTTTCTTCATCGCGCACAATTTTCCCATCAACAAGCACCACAACCCGCTTTGAAAGAAGATTCACGACATGCCTATTGTGCGTTGCAAGGAGAACGGTGGTGCCCAATTCATTGATCTTCGTAATCAACTTGATGATTTCTTCGGTATTCTGTTCATCAAGATTACCAGTCGGCTCATCAGCAATCATAACCGCGGGCCGGTGCACCATCGCACGCGCAATCGCAACCCGCTGTTTCTCTCCGCCGGAGAGCTGATGCGGGAAATGGCTTCGTTTTTCAGTCAGCCCCACCATATCCAAAACCTGCGGGACAAATCCTTCTATCTCCACCTGCGGCGTGCCGTTTACCTCAAGCGCAAACGCAACGTTCTCAAACGCCGTTTTGGTTGGCAAAAGCTTAAAATCCTGAAACACGATGCCGATTTTACGGCGAAGATGCGGAAGCTCTTTTGGTTTAAGCTTGCCTACATCATAAGAACCGAAAATAACGCGCCCTTTCGTCGGCTTCTCTTCGCCAATAAGCAGCTTGATGAGAGTAGATTTTCCTGCACCCGAAAGCCCAACCAAAGAAACGAATTCTCCCGGCTTAATTTCAAGGTCAATATCTTGAAGAGCGGCTGAATTCTTGCTGTAAACTTTTGAAACGTTGTGAAAGGCAATCATACGTATAGCGATTAGCCACGAGCGACCGTATCCGCTAATTGTAACTCTGCTTCAATGAACTTGTCGAGATCACCGTCTAAAATCTTTTCGGGCTGTGATGATTCTGTCTTTGTCCGGTGATCTTTTACTAATTTGTAGGGGTGAAGCACATACGAACGAATTTGATTCCCCCACTCCGGCTTCACTTTGATGCGGAGTTCCGAAAGCTCTTTTTTTTGTGCAGACTCCATCATATGAAACAACCTCGATTTCAAAAGTTGAATTGCTTTCTCGCGGTTCTGCGCCTGGCTTCGCTCGGCGCGCGAAGAAACCACAAGGCCAGTCGGCGTATGGGTAACCCGGACCGCCGTCTCCACCTTGTTAACATTTTGCCCGCCCGGACCCCCCGCACGGGAGAAAGAAACCTCAAGGTCTTCCGGTGGAATTTGAAAATGCCTGAATGCAAGTTCAGGGAGAACCGGCACCACCTCAACGAGCGCAAACGAGGTATGGCGCAATTTTTTAGAAGAAAACGGCGATATGCGAACCAGCCGATGAACCCCGGCTTCTTTTTTGATCATCCCAAAGGCATACTCCCCTTTAATTTCTATGGCGCGGTCATCGGTTTGTGTGACGCGCCAACTGCGCCGTTCGGCGTAGCGCACGTACATACGAAACAGCATATCAGCCCAATCTTTCGCATCGTCGCCACCAGCGCCTGCATAGATTGAAAGGTGAGCGGGAAATTTATCGTATTTCCCGGTAAGGGGTCTCAAAGGTATAGTACTGTTTTCCATAAATAAAAATTCCTCGAATCGGAGCCACCTCCCGGATTTGAACCGGGGACCCACGCTTTACGAAAGCGTTGCTCTACCGCTGAGCTAAGGTGGCAATATTCGGCTAAATTAGCATTAAAGATTCTTTAAATCAATCGTGGCGAGTGAAGGGAATCGAACCCTCGTTTCAACCTTGCCCCGACACCAAAAGAAGGATTGTATGAGCGGACGATGGGAATCGAACCCACGTTTGTTGCTTGGGAAGCAACCGTACTACCATTGTACTACGCCCGCATAATATTACTCGCACTTTCACTACCTGACTTGGCCTCATTTACTCGCCGCTATCTCAACACCACCTTCTCTCCGTCCCAGGCGAGATCTGGCACCAGAATCACTACGCTCGCACTCTTCCGGGTCCGCGTCAACCAATTTTTAAACTCATCCGCCTTCGCCTCAAATTTCGTATTCTGGAGAATTTCTTCACGCGCCTGCGGCTCAAGCACGAATATCCGAAACCGCTCTCGAGTCAATCCATAGAGCGTCGCAACTGCTTTCCCAAATTCCGGATCTTGGAGCTCGGCGGTATTGATTTTTGCCGCCACGAGCCGTGTTAAATCATTTCCCACGGTCGCCTCAAGCTCACGCGAGACGAATTCATTCTCGATCATTTTGTCGAGCGTGAGGCGCCGCACTTCGGGAATTGATATTTGCTTATCTTTCAAACTCGTGTCGGTTACACTATACGTTTTCAATGCCTGCTCATAATAATGAGCAACAGCTCCAACGGCTTCATTCAGTGTCCGTGCAGTAACAACACGTGAACCTATTATTGCGGCCGGATAATAACCGCTGTGTACGGTATAGTATGCCCCCATAGCAATACCCACCATCACCATAACGCCAGCGGCGAATCGCAAAAGCTTTCGATGATAATTTGGATCCTCGGGCGGCATAGATTACGGCTGTGCTTCTTTTGGCACGACGATATAAAGTTTTTCCCCAGGCTCTTTATAATTAAAGAGTTTTTTAAATTCTTTCAAGAGATTTGCAGGATTTGCAAAATATTCAAGCTCTGCGGCAAGCGACGTATTCTCCCGCTCCAACGCATCAACCTGAACCGACACCTTTGCTACCCGGCTTTTCAACTCAACGTGCTGAACCCATAAGTGATACACCTGTACCCCGCCCACGAGGAGAATAACGAAAAGCCCAACTGCAAGCACCACTTTCATTTGGATTTACTATAGCTGATTTCGCAGACCATCGGCAAGATAGCGGAAAAATCTACGCTCTTATCTTTTCAGAAGCTCTTTAAAAATCGAAGCGGGAATTTTTACCTGGCTTTTAACGCCCAGTGCTTTGAGCCGCTTTTTCCCTCGTTGCTGTTTCTTCCAAAGCTTCATCTTCCGCGTCCGGTCCCCGCCATAGAGATAATCTGTCACATCTTTCCGCATGGCGGGAATAGTCTCGCGCGCGATAATTTTCCCGTTCACTGCTGCCTGAATCGCCTGTGTGAACTGAACCCGCGGAAGCAGCTCTTTTAATTTCTCAACCGTCCGCCGCGCTTCGCGCTCGAGCTCGACATGAGGAAGAATACGCGTCAGGCCCGGCACTATCTGCTCGGCAACTAAGATATCCATTTTCACGACCTCTCCCCGTTCCCAGCCCATTGGCTCATACGAAAGCGATGCAAAGCCCTCGGAAACTGATTTCAGCTTATCATCCAGATCAGAAACAAGATCTGCGAGCGGGAGCTTTGCGGTCACCAACGTTTTTGCGCCCACTGTTTTTACTTCCATATGCGAAAACCGAAACAACTCCTTTAATTGGATGACGGGCCCCAGATACTGCGGAGGCGTTAGTATCTCCGTTCTTACTATCGGTTCCAACACCTCGGCCGGATCAGCGGGAAAATCCTTGGGGTTCGTTATGGTTATCCAACCGTTGTTTTTAATTTTAATCTGGTAAGCAACCGAGGGAAAGCTGTGCACGGTTCTCACTTTAAATTCACGTTCGAGCCTATCCGCGGTAATCTCAAAATGGAGCCGTCCCAAAAATCCCCCCTTGAACCCCCTGCCTAAAATTTCACTCATATCAGATTCAAACCGAAGCGAGGCGTCATTTAAACGAAGATGTCCTAACGCTTGCCGTAAAGTGTCGTATTCCGCCGGATCCTCGGGATAAAACGAAACAAACACCACCGGATTCGGCTCCTGATATCCCGGAAATGGTTCGCATTTGCTCGCGGCTACTCGCAGGTCGTCAGTCGCTATCACCGTGTCCCCAATTTTCAATTTATCCGGATCCTTAATGCCGGTTGCAATATAACCAATCTCACCGGAACCCAATGACTCGCCCGCTTTCATGGCTGGCGAAAAATAGCCAATCTCTTTCATTTTGAAACGTACACCGGTTGCCATAAACTCGGCTTCGGCGAATGTTTTGAATTCGCCGTCGAAGACGCGGAGAAAAGCAATAATTCCTTTATGCTCATCATAAATAGAGTCAAAAACGAGCCCGCGGCTCCACGACCCCCCGCGCCGCTTAGGCGGCGGCACCCGCCGCATTACCGTCACAAGCAACTCTTTCACGCCTTCGCCGGTTTTCCCGGAAACTTTTACAATTTCACTCTCACTCGATCCCAAAAGCTCGGCGAGTTCTTTGACTGTTGCCTCCACCTGCTCGAGTGAGGCAACATCAATCTTATTCACTGCGCCGATCAGATAGAGATCAGCCCGCTTTGCGCTCTCATAATTCGCTAGGGTCTGCGCCTGAATGCCTTGCGTTGCGTCTACCAAAAGAATACCGCCTTCAACGGCGGTAAGCGCCCGCGAAACCTCATATCCAAAGTCCGAGTGGCCGGGCGTGTCAATAAGATTCAGTATAGTGCCGGCATAGGTCATCCTGACCGGCGCCATTTTAATCGTAATCCCCCGCTCGCGCTCAAGTTCAAGCTGATCCAAGTATTGCGGCTTCATAAGGCGGGCTGCAACCGTGCCCGTAACCTCAAGAAATCGGTCCGCAAGCGTGCTTTTTCCGTGATCGATGTGTGCGATGATGACGAAATTCCTTATATTATTCAAATCCATAAATCATAGTTCACTCTACCGTAGAATGGCGTTCAACCGCAATTTTATAAGAAAAAAGCCGCCCGAAGTAAGGGTAGCTGTTTTCCGATCCCGCTCAGTTGTTCCCGG
>JBGPMO010000041.1:0-5846 GCA_041487075.1 Minisyncoccia bacterium | reverse complement strand
TTTTATGCCTGCCAACCTGACGAATGTGTGGCTTCGTTAGCGTCCAGCTATCCTCCGATGTGTCTTGATCGGCTCCGGAACGTGACGCGACTCCTCGTGCAGTGATTTCTTTTCTTTCCTGCGCCGAGAAAAAACTCTCCAGAGCGGTGGCTTCTTTGCCTTGCCGATCTTGAAAAGATTTCTCCAGTCCCTATACGTACGCCGGAGAAAGCTGGTTTCTGCGAGTCGAGAACTCTGTTCGACCGCACCCTGATCTCGCACGAGATGCAAGCCCATCGCAAGCATCGCGTGGTTAGGGTGCGGCCGTTCATCTCCTCTCCCTTCGAGTGAGTCTGAATCAAGGTCTTCGACGATCCATTCGTCGTCACCCGGGGATTTTTCTTCCCGGGATATTGCTTCCATGACACTCCTCGTTTTCTTTTGTTGAAGAGCTCCTCCTCTCTGCCTGCTCCCGGTCTGAATGCCCAGACAAAATCGGCTACAGGACAGAACTCCTACATACTAGCACTAAGCCATGTAAAGGTCAACTGACGGGTTTCCCCTTTTATTTCCTCTGCTGTAATGCCGCGCGAAGCCGTTCTTTAAATCCGGTAATCTTCGGATCAATTTCTTGAAGAGCGGTCTTTGCTTGGCTCTGGCTAAATCCAAGCGCAACCAATGTTTCCTCAAGCTCAAGATCGGATTCCATAAGAGAAAGGGTTTGTGGCGCAGTGGTTGATGACAGTTTTCCTCTAAGCTCTAGAATGATTCGTTCTGCAGTTCTTTTGCCGATGCCAGAGGCACGGGTGAGAAGCTCGGTGCGGCCCTCATTTATCGCCGCCGCAAGCTTATCCGCCCGCGCAATGCCCATAATGCCGAGTGCTGATTTGGGGCCGATGCCGGAAACAGAATTCAGCGATTCAA
Organism: Minisyncoccia bacterium; assembly: GCA_041487075.1. Taxonomy (GTDB): domain Bacteria; phylum Patescibacteriota; class Minisyncoccia; order UBA6257; family 1-14-0-10-40-38; genus JBGPMO01. Next base: position 4,943 of record JBGPMO010000041.1, on the reverse strand, counting down.
AAAGGGCGAGCTCCTGCTCGTTTGAAAATCCGTAGAGTTCGAGCGCATCCTCGCGCACGTGCAAATAGGTAAACACTTTTACCTCGCCCGGGGGATCGGGCAGTACCGAAAGAACCCCAGCCGGAGCCGCAATCTTAAAACTCACCCCATGAGCATCGAGTACAAAAAAATGCTCTCGCTTTGCTACGACGTTGCCGGTAAGCGCATAAATCATCTCTCCTATTATACAACGGTATATAAGTTAAATCCCCCGCGCGAGTTCGACTCATGTGGGGGATTCCTTTTCTCAAAGGGAAACAAATTACTTTGCAAACGGGTTCTGGGCTCCCGCTACTTCGAAGTGAAGGTGGCAGCCCGTGGGGCCGTGGGTATTCCCCGTGTTCCCGATTTCGCCGATCTTATCACGCTGCGCCACATAGTCTCCTTCGGTAACCAGTACGCTGCTTAAATGCGCATAGCGGGTCGCGGTACCATTCGGATGTTCAATTTTGACATAGCCGCCATAACCGTTATTCCAGGAAAGAGGTGATCCAATTTCAGCAACCAATCCTTCTTGAGAAGCATACACGGGTGTGCCGCAGGCGTTCGCGATATCAACCGCATTTACCGGATGAAGCACTTTCCAATTCAATCCGGTGGTGGGAAGCGCAAAATAGCCGACGAGATTCGGAAGCTCCTGCCCTGCGCTGGTCCGCCTTGGTTTGCCGCCGGGAATGATAAGGGGGTCGCCGGGGGCAGGTTCTTGCCCGCTTAGCTTCGGGTTCGCACGCGTGATTTGCTCGGGAGCTACGCCATAGAGCCCCGCAATAGTATCCAAGGTCTCATCAGTTGCTACCTCGTGAACCACTCCGGTAACCGGAAGAATAGTAAGCTCTTCGCCAGCAGAGAGATATCCGCCATGAACCCCCGGGTTCGCCCACGCAATCGTATCTACGGTAATGCCAAAACGGTTCGCGATCCTCGAAAGCGTATCACCGCGAAGAACCCGGTAGATAAGAATGCCGTCTCGATTAGGAAGAGAAATACCCAATGGATTCCCGGAAGACAGAACTGCGGTAGCGTCGACTGTAGCGGCTCCGGCTGCATCATCGGCCGGGTCTGGAAGGGAAAGTTCGCCGACGCCAGCGTCTGCTAAAAGCAGGGTATCATCCTGTGAGGAAATCCCGAGAGCAGGAACTACCGGTCCGCCAGAAACCGCTCGCGCCACACGTGGCTCCACTCCTCCTGAAAAAACAAGCTCCGCGCCCATGCTCGCGAGGACGAAAACAACCGCAATAACGGTTGTTAGATTAGCAAAACTCAACTTTTTCAGTATAGTACTAATACCCTCTATTGTATCATGAACCTAAATCCGCGACAAGAAGAAGCAGTAAATCATGGAGATGGCCCTCTCCTCATTGTAGCGGGCGCCGGATCCGGCAAGACAAAAACACTCACGAGCCGTCTCGCTCGCTTAATCGAGCGCGGTGTGCCGGGAAAATCTATTATTGCTATTACGTTTACCAATAAGGCGGCTGACGAAATGCGCGACAGAATAACTAATAACAGAAACAGTTTCGTAAGTCATCAGTCATCAGTTATGAGTTATCCTTTCATCGGTACCTTTCATGCATTCGGAGCAAAGATCCTTCGCGCCGAGGCGGCCCTCCTCGGCCGGACTCCCGCTTACACTATTTTCGACGATGACGACAGTCTTTCTATTTTGAAAAGAATTCTTCGCGGGCTCGACTGGAACCTCGAACGCTATAAGCCCGCAAAGGTACTCGCACAAATCAATAAAGTAAAAAATAAACTACTTGACCCCGGGGAAATTTTCGATGCGCGGGGAATGACGCTTTTTAAAAACTATGAATCTGCTCTCCGAGAAGCGAATGTGTTTGACTTCGGCGACCTCATCGAAAAACCAACGGTCCTCTTTCATGAACATCCAGCAGTTTTAAAAAAATATGAGGAGGTCATACATCACGTGCTGGTGGACGAATATCAGGACGTGAACCCGGCGCAGTACGAACTCGTTCGCCTCTTAGCAGAGAAACGCCGCAATATCGCTGTGGTGGGCGATGACGCGCAAGCAATCTATGGCTGGCGTTATGCTGATTTCAAAAATTTTCTAAACTTTGAAAATGATTGGCATGGCGCGAAAATAGTCGTCCTCGACCAAAACTACCGCTCGAGCGGAACTATTATTACGGGCGCTTCTGCGGTCATAAGCGGGAATGTTCTCCAGCGCCCGAAAAAATTGTGGACCGAGAACCCATCAGGAGAACCGATCAGAGTGGTAGCCGCGCCGGACGCAGAAGAAGAAGCCGCTTATATCGGTCATGAAATCAATAATTCAAAGACGTTATCAACTGCTATTCTCTACCGCACGAACGCCCAATCTCGGGCCATTGAACAAGCGCTCATTGTGGCTCAAATTCCCTATCGCATTTACGGCGGGGTTCGCTTTTACGAACGTAAAGAAATAAAAGACATTGTGGCAGGCCTCCGCTTCGCCGCGAATCCAAAAGATGTGATTGCCGCCGAGCGAATTTCTAAAAACTTCCCAAAATCTTCTGCAGAAACCCTGCTTAAGGCGCTCCCGGAGCTCGGCGCATCTCGCTCGCTTCCTGAAATCATCTCGTTTTTCCTCGCAACCACGCAGTATCTTTCACGACTCGAAAAAGAATACCAGAACGCACCCGAACGAATCGAAAATGTGAAAGAACTCATTGCGTTCGCTGGAACATTTAAGACGCTTCCGGAATTTCTGGAGCGCGTAACGCTGATGCAAGCAACAGATCACCCCACTGAGGCATCTGCGAATCAAAATCTACCAGTTGCTCATCGCCATTCACTAACTCCTGTCACCGTAATGACCATTCATATGGCAAAAGGGCTTGAGTTCGACCACGTTTTTATTGCTGGCGCCGCTGAAGGCCTTCTCCCGCACCAGATGGCATACGGCACAAAAGAATCTCTTGAAGAAGAACGGCGGCTGATGTATGTCGCCATGACCCGCGCGCGACACGCGCTTACCATCACGTTTACTCATATTCCCTCGCGCTTCATCTACGAAATCCCTCCCGAACTCACCGAGTTTATAAATCTTACAACGAACTCCCACGAACTCCCTGATGAAGATATCGTGTATCTCGACGAGTAATGATAAAACGCAAAACCTATTTCTTAAAACCGTAACACCCCATGGTACGCGACCCACAAGCCACAAAACGATTAGGCCAGCACTTTCTGGGAAACCGCGCCGCAATCAACAAAATTGTTGCGGCGCTTGAATTGAAAAACGGTGACACGGTCATTGAAATCGGCCCCGGGGAGGGCGCACTCACCCTCCCGCTTGCTCAGGCGTGCTCTCAAATGGGATGCACCTTAGTGGCGATCGAGAAAGACAAAGCGTTGGTTAAAAAATTAGAAACGAGAAATGAAAGATTAGAAATCATACCGGGAGATGCATTAAAAATCCTCCCGATTCTCATCTCTCATTTCTCACCTCTCACCTCTTTTAAATTGGCCGGCAACATTCCCTACTATATCACCGGCCACCTCCTTCGCATCTTGGCTGACGAAAAGAAAAAGCCGCGCCTCGCGGTGCTCACGATCCAAGCTGAAGTGGCAAAACGGATCACGGCTCGCCCTCCAAAAATGAATCTGTTAGGAGCGGTAACCCAATTTTGGGCAGAACCATCCATTATCCAACTGCTGAAAGCAACGGATTTTAACCCGCCGCCAAAAGTCGCATCGGCAATCATCCGGCTCGTTGCTAGGGATTTGGCTCTGCCTGCCGGCAAAGAAATAGAGGAAAGTGAACAGTATTACCGTTTCGTCAAAATTCTCTTTAAACAACCGAGGAAAACTATCTGGAATAATCTCCGGAGCGGCTTCAAAAATAAGGAATTTGACCTTACAAAACTCCTCGAGCGCCTCTCTTTGCCGCAAAACGCACGCCCGGGAGCGCTCTCACTCAAAGTGTTAATAAAATTAGCCAGCTCCCTCAAAGAAGCTGTGCTATAATTTGAGGTAGAAATGCGGAATAAACTGATCGCTGCAGGAATTGTGATCGGCGCCGTGGCGCTCGGCTTATTTCTCATCACTAAAACTGCTTCGCTGAATAAAACATCTTTCTTTATACAAGGAATTCATTCCTCAACTCCTCCCTCCGAATCGCTTGCTTCTCTATCAGAGACCCCTGCACCGGACGCCAGTCAAATAACGCTCCCTCTCGGAAAAAATCTTACGCAAGAAGTTGCCCAAAAAATAACCACTTCTCTCCTCGCTCGAAATCCTGACGGCCCAACCCCAACGAGTGACGGTGGAACGATTACCGCTGCCGACCCGAAAAAACTCGTGGATGATCTGCTCACGGCAGGCATGCAAAATTTCGACGCAAAAAAATTCAGCCCAGACACGATCCCGGGAAAAATTCATCGTACGCCCCTTGATGGCGCAGGAGAGAAACGCGCCTATGCCATCGCCTTAAACGATATATTGCAAAAATATCTTTCTACTCCCACCGATCCTTCCTCGCCTTCCTTATCTGACTTCACCGCACTCGAGGCGGCTGCCGGAAATGCCGTAGACGAACTCTATGCCCTGCCCGTTCCTCAATCGCTCCTCTCGCTCCATCTCCGGGAAATCCGCCTCATAGGAAGCTACCGAGAAATCTTCAAAACGGTTACCAATGCAGATGCCGACCCGCTCACTGCAATTTTTGCGCTTCGACTCCTCCCGCAAGTGAGCGATGAGTTCACCGGCGTAGGCCGAGAACTAAAGCAAGCACTCGCGCTCCAAATGTGAACGTCGTCATTGGCACTATGAACCGCTTTAAAAAAATCGGGGCCATCATCTTACTCGCAGTTGTGATCGGCGGAAGTGTTTCTCTCACGCCCGTACTCCCCGTACCCAAAACAGAAGCCAGTCTTCCGGTTATCGACTTTGCGAATCTC
>JBGPMO010000040.1:0-5869 GCA_041487075.1 Minisyncoccia bacterium | reverse complement strand
CTCTAGGAGCGGGATACTCTTATTAGAACGCATGGCTCGCTCTTTTTGTATCAAGACTTTGGAGAACTTTATTCATCAATGCCAAAGCGTTTGTACTGGAAGGGTTTCCGGTTTCCAAACCAGAATTTTATTTCGTGTTTAGCTTCTTCTACGGTTTCCGAAGCATGCACAAGATTCATCACCGCGCGCTTATCTTTATTTGCCGAAGCTGCAGAATCAGCGGAATAATCGCCTCGAATAGTCCCCACGGCCGCGTTTGAAGGCATGGTATCACCGGCAAGCTTTCGCACCATATCAATGGCATGGACTCCCTGAACCGCCATTTTCACGAGCGGCGCTGACACCATAAAATCAAGGAGCCATGTGCGCACCATCTTCCCAATACGCATCGGGTCTTTCGTACCCAGCTCTGCTACCGCGTCATAGCCATATTTTGCGTAGGTCGCGAGCGTTTTTTCCCCTAACCGCCGTATCCACGTTGGGCTTTTTGGATAATGGCTGTCGATCTCGGCCCGCGTGGGCTCGAACATTTCAAGCGCCACAATCTTCAGATCCCGCTGTTCCAAGCGCTTCACAATCTCGCCGATAAGCCCTTTTCTCACTCCATCCGGCTTAATCATAAGAAACGTCCGTTCTTCTCGAGGATTCCGCATATTAAGATTTTTTTGATTTTTCAACGCTTATTCCAAGTTCTTTTAATTGCTGCTTATCGACTGCCGAGGGCGCATCCATAACTGAGGTTTGCCCATTTGCGGAAACCGGGAAGGCAATCACTTCGCGGATATTCTTTTCTCCGGCAAGCACCATGACCAACCGGTCGAGCCCGGGAGCGATACCCGCGTGCGGCGGCGCCCCATACTCGTAAGCGGCAATGAGATGCCCAAACCGTTCCTCTGTCTCCTCGGGGGTGAACCCCATAATTTCAAACACCTTGCGCTGTACCTTGGGATCTGATATACGCACCCCGCCCGAGGCCATTTCGAAGCCATTGCAAACCAGATCATATTGCTGTGCCCGCACATTTCCCAAATCTTCTCCCTTCATTAATTTTTGAACATGTTCTGCCTTCGGCGCTGAAAAAGGATTGTGCGCAAAGGTCCATTTAATCTTTTCTCCTCCGGAGGGGGATCCGCCTTCGGCGGAAAAAAGCGGAAAATCAGTGACCCAGGCAAAGGCGAGTGTATCCAGATTATTTTTATCGTCTCGAAGGTCAAATTTATCCGCGCCAAATTTTTTAAGAGCTTCTGCATACGTGAATACCGGAAACGGCTTGGTTTGAATTTTTTTCCCACAGCTTTCCGCAATATGAATCATCATGCCTTCAACCATATTCCGCACATCGGTTTCAGTTGCAAACGACATCTCAAGATCAATCTGGGTATGCTCAAATTGCCGGTCACCGCGCAAATCTTCATCGCGAAACGCGTGGGCAAGCTGATAGTACCGTTCAAATCCGGCAATCATAAGAAGTTGTTTATACTGTTGGGGCGCTTGGGGCAACGCATAGAATTTACCCGGATGGAAACGAGAGGGCACCAAAAAGTCGCGCGCGCCTTCAGGCGAAGTTTTTGTTAAGGTTGGCGTTTCGATCTCTACGAATCCTTCTTTATTTAAATATGCTCGCGCAAGCACGCTTACCTTATGGCGAAGTTTGAGATTCCTCGCCATGCGCTCCCGGCGGAGATCAATATACCGATATTTCATGCGCACTTCTTCCCCTATGTCGTACCCATCGGTATCAATGGCAAACGGCGGCGTTTTTGCTTCGAATATGACCTTGAGCGAAGTTACGGCAACCTCCATATGCCCGTTCGGCAACTCCAGATTTTCCATTCCTTTCGGCCGCCGTTCGACCGAACCATGGACGCCAATCACCCACTCCGGCCGGAGTTTCTCTGCCTCCTCATAGAGTTGCTTATCTTTTGGGGTAAAAACAATTTGCGCTAAACCACTCTGATCGCGAAGATCAATAAAAATAATTTTGCCGTGGTCGCGCCGTGCGTGAACCCAGCCGGCGAGTTCTACTTTTTCCCTTTCAAAGGCGGTGATTTCTTTCGTAAGAATACGCATACGAGATTATTTCACGGTATAAAAAATAGTACCATATCTTAGAAAAGATTAAAAATCCGCTCAAATCACCTTTTGACGGATTCAACAAACTAAAGGATATCTCGCGGGAGTGAGATAAAAAAAGGCGGGGAAGGACGTTAGGCAGGCAACATCCCTCCCCGCTGGCGCGCCGGTACAGTGCCCGGGGGTTAATCCTGTCAGATCAGAAAACAGGATTGCGCCGGGGGAAAACAAAGCTACGCAGGCCCTTCAGGTCCATCTTCCGTAAGGCCGAGCGACGTTCCGTCTCTCTTGCCTTGCTTCCCCTTGATGCCGTCCAGAGAAGTCTGCTGGACGGCTCTTCCATGTACTATGAATAAGCATAGGATAATAGTGATACAGGAGTCAACCCCGCACCTTTAAAAAACTATAAAAGATTAACCGTTCCTTTTTCCGTCAACACTTCGATATTTTCCCCATCGAAGACAACTTTCACCGTGCCATTTTGATCGGTGCGGAATGTTTTTGTTCCGCTCGCAGTGAGCCGATCTAAAGCTTCTTTGGTCGGATGGCCATACGTATTCTTTGCTCCAACTTCTATGATAGAAACCTTCGGGGTAACTTGAGAAAGAAATTCATCGCTTGAAGAAAACCGCGACCCATGATGGCCGACCTTCAACACCTGCGAAGCAAGATTATATTTTTGAACGAGCTCGTGCTCAACGTTTGATCCGATATCACCGGTATAGAGAGCGCGAAACTCGCCCTCGCGAAGAAGCGCGACAAGGCACGTGTCGTTCAATTCTCCACTCAAAAGATCCCCTGTACTTGGCCCTAAGAGAGAAAGAGTATCGACTCCCGAACGAATTTGGTCTCCTTCCGCGAGCACCATATAGCCAACACGACGGCTCCGCAGAGCTTTTTCGAGCTCTGCATAAGCCGCGATTTCGCCTTTTCTTCCGCTTCCTATAAACATGCCTACGTCATATTTCTTTAGCAGGTCTACAAACCCGCCGAAATGGTCAAGCTGCGGATGCGTCATCATCACGAGATCAATATAGGTATCATCAGCAGGAAGAACTTTTGAAAGCTCTTTCAATAGAGCTCCGTTCGGCGGCCCGCCGTCAATTAAAATAGCTGCTCCGTTCGGCAGCCGGATCAGCTCGCTATCCCCCTGCCCGATGTCTAAAAAATAAAGTGCAAGCGAATGAGCGGAGGCGTGTGGAGAAAGAATAAGGGACCAGACGATCCCGTCGAATATGAGGAGACCGGCGATAAAAAACCCGACAGCACGATACCGATCGTTACGATGAAGCGGCATGGGATTGAGAGCGATTCATGGCAAAAATCCACGCGATGAGAACCGCATAATATGCAAGCGAAAAGATTATGTCAAAAGAAGTAACGTGAAACGCAGTATTAAATTGAGAAAAGAAATTAATCACGCCAAGCTCATAACTTAAAAAAAGGTTGGCAATCAAACCCAAACCCCATGCGAGATAGAAAGAAACAATATTGGCGAGCGCGATCATAAATCCAAAAAACATAGTCGCCGGAACAAAAACGAGAATAAGAACATTAGTGAGAAGCGAGATCGGGGAAACCATGCCGAAGTTTGCGAGGAGAATTGGCAGAACAGCGCCTTGGGCCGAGGCGGTGGTAAGCAGGTTTTCCCGCCAATTGAGGAACCCCGGTGAGAGCCCAACTTTAAAAAACTTTGCAATTGCGGGCCGGAGGTACACAATGCCGAGTAATGCCGCGAATGAAAGTTGGAAACCCACATCCCAACGGAGAATTTTTGGATTGATGAGAATCATGGCAAACGCCGCAACCGCAATCGCATTCCGAAAACTATAAACCCGTTCTGTTTGCTCGGCAAGAAGCACTAGAAATGCCATAATCGCCGCGCGCATAACCGAGGCCTCGGCGCCCGTCATAAGAACAAACGCGAGCACTGCAAGCGATCCGAACCAAAACGATTTCTTCCGCGAAAGCCAGAGTCCCAACGTAGCCATCACGCTTTTTGCAATCACGGTCACGTTATATCCGGAGAGCGCCACTAAATGACTCGTGCCGGTCAAACTCATCTTCTCACGAAATGCTTTAGAAAATTCCGCAGTGTCGCCAAGCGTAAGGCCAGCTAAAAAAGCCGCTTTCTCGGGCGGCAATACGCTCTTAAATGACGATTCTCCAAACTGCTTTATGGCAAGGAGCTGTGCCATCACGAGCGATCCTTGATCGTGAGCAATAAGCTTTATTTTTGGAAAGCTCGCCATGCCAAAAATGCCATCCTTCGAAAGACGCTCACTCGAATTCAAATCCGACTCTTGGATCACGCCTTCGAAAGTCACGAGATCGCCATACCGCCATTCGGGATACCGATCAGCGGTAATGCGAATCTTGCCGTGATACGGATCGCGAAGCGCAAGTATCAATCCCTGGCTATCAAGGCCCGCTGAAACTTTTTTGATGAGCCCCGTCACCGTAACCTTCCCGCCATAAGGGATAAGAATGTTTTTTTGATAATGGTCATAAAGAAAGTAGTAACCAGCGCCAAGAAAAATCGTGAGCGAGAAAACGGCAAGCCATTTTTTCTCTAGAATAAGAAATGTCGCTGCAACAAAAATACTCGCAAGCAACGCAACGAGCAATTTATTCGGCCACGTGTTTAAAACACTCGCGAGCAAGACGCCAACAAGAAAAAAACTCATGGACCAGAATGCTTTATCGTGGAGCGGCATGCTGCTAGAAATTTTCAATTTTATTCAGAATTCCATCGCTATCTTCGCAAGTCTGCCGTCATTAAACGGATGTTTGATTTCCTTCATCTCGGTTGCAAGATCTGCGCGGTCAATAAATGCTTGCGGCGCGCCACGGCCCGTGAAAATTACAAACTTATCAATCGGCAGATCCTGAACTGCCTCTAAAACCTCATAAACAGTCAAAAGTCCGAGCGAGGTCGCCACATTAATCTCATCAAGAATGAGTAAGTCCCATTTCCCATTTACCATTTCACTTTTTGCATATCCAAGCGCTTTTCTCGCCGCTTTCACATGTTCTTCCTTGGGTAATGTATCGCCAAGGATTCCGACAAATCCAAGCCCTAGTTTTTTAATTTGAAAATCATAGAAATTCTCTAAATCAGCGATGAATTCCTGATCCTGCTCGGTCATTTTTGCTTTCTGCGCTTTAAATTTCGAAACTAATTCGTCTTCGCCTGATCGCCATGGTCCTTTAATAAACTGAATCATTAACACGCGTTTCCCCCGTCCGAGTGTCCGAAATGCTTGGCCAAGCGCCGCAGTGGTTTTCCCTTTGCCGTTACCTGTAAAGACTATGAGCATATGCTTTTCTTGCCAGCCGTAGTTTTAACGAAGGCGGGGCCGTTACCGATAAAAAACCAAGTATGTCTACAGTATACGACTCAGTAATAATAAAAAGAAAGTTGCGTGCACAAGGATATGCGGTATTACCGTATGATTCCTCCACCCAGCATCTCACCTTTTGCAGTATAGAAAACGGCGGACTGACCCGGAGCGACTGCTTTTTGAGGTTTCTCAAAAAGCAACTTATAACTCATAACGGGTAACTTATGACTTACTAATTCCGCTTTCGCAAGGGGCTGGCGATACCGAACCCGCGCATCAACCCTTATTCCAATGTTCTTGAGAACATTGGAATAAGAAGGATGAATGAAATTCACATTCGTTAGAGTTATTTCCTTTCGGTAAAGCGCGGGATTATCATTTCCTTCCGCAACCACGATGGTATTTGTTTTTATATCTTTTCGAGCAACATAGTGCGGCTTCGTTTCGGCTCT
>JBGPMO010000039.1:0-5994 GCA_041487075.1 Minisyncoccia bacterium | reverse complement strand
GTTCACAGAAACACTTTCGAAATTTTTGCTGGTTTCCGCCGCGATCAGTATGCTCTCGGTTGCCCTCGGGTATTGGATCGCGGATTTCTATCACCTCCAGGTTGGCCCGGTTGTCGTGTCATTTACCGTAGGATTCTTTCTGTTAAGCTTGCTGAAAAAGCACGAATAAAAAAGGATTTTTTTGAAGAGAGGTGGAACTCTTTTGAGCGGGGTACGAGAATCGAACTCGCATCTCGTGCTTGGCAAGCACGTGTACTACCACTGTACTAACCCCGCATACGCAAGCCACTAGCCACTAGGGTATAGCGTTTAAAAGGAGTTGTAAATAATTGTAATGTTCGCACGAGCGGCTATTTTTGCGGCACTGGCCCCTGTGGTCCCTGAATCGTGGGTGCCCCTGTTGGTCCGTGAAAGTTCACCGCCGGTTTCGGCGTATGGATAAAAATGAGATAGATCACGGCGAGAACGGCAATAACAAAAATAATCGTCGAAGCTCTCATTAGTTTCTATTTAACTATATCTTGCCCGTGGTTTACAACGTCTTTGGGCAACCTACTCATTTTATTAACAAGGGGAGGGTGTCGCCTTCTTATAAGAAGGAGTACAATATAGGTATTGTAACGTTTATTGAAACGCGGAATGCGGCGCACAAAAAAGAAAATCACTCCTCGGGTAAAGAAGCGAACTGTGCTTACAAAGGAGAAAGGGCCGGCGACGAAGAGGAAAAAAACTCTCGTACGTTTGAAGAAACTTTCTCGGCACAGAGCGGTCCGTCCACAAAAGGCGGTTCGTCGTGTTTCCGCGCACCGTGCGAAGGCAAAAGCTAAACCAAAACTACTCGCGCTGCGAAAGTTTCATGAGAATCCCATTATTCGTCCGCGCAGCACGCACGCGTGGGAAACGAAGGCGGCATTTAACCCGGCTGCGGTTTACGAAGGCGGCAAAGTACATATCCTCTATCGGGCGATTGGAGAGAGCGACACCTCGGTGCTCGGGTACGCCATGAGTAACGACGGTTTTCATATTGATGAGCGCCTCGATCACCCTGTCTATGTGCCGCGTACCCCCTTTGAAGGCGCATTGTTCCTTCGATCGATTAAAAATTATGTGAGCCCGTTTGCCTCTGGCGGCGGCGGCTACGGCGGCTGTGAAGACCCGCGCCTGACGCGCATTGGGAACCGACTCTATCTTACCTATGTTGCGTATAACGGATGGAGCGATCCGCGCGTTGCGCTCTCCTCGATCAGTCTCGAGGATTTTCTTGCGCGCCGGTGGGACTGGACGCATCCGGTTTTAATCTCCGCGCCGAACGTGGTCAATAAAAATGCCTGCCTCTTTCCTGAAAAAATACAGGGGAAGTATGTGATGCTACATCGAGTGTATCCCGATATCTTAATTGACTTTCTTGCCAGTCTTGATTTTGACGGCGAAACAAAGTGGCTGAAAGGGGAATATAAAATCAGCCCGCGGCCGTCATTCTGGGACAGCCGCAAGATTGGCGCGGGCGCCCCTCCCTTGAAAACAAAATGGGGATGGTTGCTTATTTACCAAGCGATTGGGAATCAGGACCCGGGACGGTATAAGATGGGAGCAATGCTTCTTGACCTATTAGACCCCACCAAGGTAATCGCGCGCTCGGATGCTCCTATTTTGGAACCAGAGGAGTATTATGAGAATGAGGGCTGGAAATCCGGCGTTGCCTATCCCTGTGGAGCCGTGATTATTGCTGATCGGCTGATTGTCTATTATGGAGGGGCGGACACGGTGGTTTGTGCGGCAGATGCGGATCTCGGTGCCTTTGTGCATGAGCTTTTTACTTCTCATCGGCCCTTGCTTTCTCGGGCGGCATCAAAAAGAACCGCGGTTGTTCTATGAATCTTTTTAAACGGCACAAAGAGAATCCGATTCTTGAGCCCGATCCCGCAAACGCATGGGAGCGGGAAGGGTCGTTTAACGGTTGTCCTGCGCCCGGGTTTTTAAAAACACATTTTTTGTATCGCGCAGTTTCGGCGCCGCGGGAATTCAATGGCGTCGTGCGCGAGGTTTCGACCATCGGATACGCCACGAGCACGGACGGCGTCCATTTTAAGAATCGCCGGCAGCTCATCGTGCCTGAAGAGGCGTGGGAAAAATTCGGCTGCGAGGATCCGCGGGTCACCAAATTAAACGGCAAGTATTACATTTTCTACACCGCGCTTTCCACGTACCCTTTTTCTCCCGAAGGGATCCGAATTGGCGTTGCGGTAACGGAAGATTTCAAGCGATTTGAAAAGCATCCCGTGACCACGTTTAATGCAAAGGCCATGGCGCTTTTCCCGCAGTGCGTGATGGGAAAGATGGCTGCGATGCTTACCGTACACACGGATATGCCGCCGGCAAAAATTGCGCTTGCGCTTTTTGATCGCGAGGAGGATCTGTGGTCTCCCGCGTTTTGGCATAAATGGTACGCAAAGCTCGATGACCATGTCATAGGGCTCCAGCGTTCGCCGGTAGACCATTTCGAGGTTGGCGCGCCGCCCCTTGAGACGCCGCACGGCTGGCTTATGTTTTATTCGTATATCCAAAATTATTTTACGCCGCCCGCGATCTTTGGCATTGAAGCGGCACTTCTTGATTTGAAAGACCCGAGGAAAGTACTCGCGAGCATTAAAGAGCCATTGCTTACGCCCGAGGAAGAGTATGAGCGTTTTGGTAAGGTGCCGAATATCGTTTTTCCCTCGGGCGCGTTAGAGAAAAAAGGGCGCGTCTATCTCTATTATGGCGCCGCAGACACGCGTTCTGCCCTTGCCGTAGGAAACACGAAGGAAATCTTAAAAGCCATGCGGGGGCCGCATGCGCGCGTGGCTGAACTCAAACGTTATTCTGGAAATCCGGTCTTAAAACCCGACCGCTCCCACCCGTGGGAAGCGAAAGCAGTTTTCAATCCAGCCGCCCTTTCCTTGGGTGGCAACATTCATCTCCTCTATCGGGCGATGTCGGAGGACAACACTTCAGTATTCGGCTATGCGAGAACCAAAGACGGCTTCACGTTTTATGAGCGAATGCCCGAGCCCGTGTATGTGCCTCGCGCGGCATTTGAAATGAAAAGGATCCCTGGCGGGAATTCTGGCTGTGAAGATCCGCGCATTACGAAAATCGGCAACACCCTCTTTCTTTGCTATACCGCGTATAACGGCGTTGAGGAGCCGCGCGTGGCAATGAGCTCGATCTCGGCAGACGACTTTCTTGCCAAACGCTGGCACTGGTCAGAGCCCGTGCTTATTTCCCCGCCCGGGGTTTCCGATAAAGACGCGGCTTTTTTCCCAAAAAGATTTGACGGGAAATTCGCGATTCTGCATCGGCTGGGAGACAGCATTTGGATTGATTTTTCCGCGGATCTCAAATTTGGAACGAATCGGTGGCTTGATGGCGAGGTGTTAATGCGGCCGCGGGCAGGGGAGCGTGATTCAAGAAAAATCGGCATTGCGGGCCCGCCTATTGAAACTGACGCGGGGTGGCTTCTTCTCTATCACGGTATTTCAAGGCGGGGTGACCATCATTATGATCTCCGTGCGGCGCTCTTAGACCGAGAGAATCCAAAGATTGTACTCGCGCGCACCAAGGAGACGATTTTTGAGCCAGAAGCGCCGTATGAGCGTGAAGGATTGGTGCCGAATGTGGTGTTCCCTTGCGGGCTTGCGCCTCTCGGGGACGAGCTTTTTGTTTATTACGGCGCCGCAGACACCGTGCTGGGCGTTGCAACGGTTAAACTCTCTGCGCTTATAGGGAAACTGCTCGCCGAGGGAAGAGAGGGTTAATTCGATTCCACGCGCAAAGAAAAAAATCAAAAAAAGCTCGGTCGAGCCGAGCATTTCTGAATGGTGCCCCCGCGAGGAATTGAACCTCGATTACAAGATCCGCAATCTTGTGTCCTATCCATTGAACGACGAGGGCATACGCAGTATGCCCGAGTTCCGACCTAAACTCCGACTGGGACGTCGGAGTAGCGTCGGAACGGGGGCTATACCTTGATTTTAAATATATCTGTCCGCGATGATTTTCTCAATATAGTCCTATCCGCTCCGACGTTCGCTCTAAAGAGCGAAGTCGGAGAGCCGACTGGAACGTCGGCTTTGAACGACGAGGGCCTGGGAATAGCCACCAGTACGATAGCAGGTTCATTTTCCAGTGGCTAGTCGCTAAACTCTCGTCCCTAGAATTTCAACATCCGCCCAATATGTTCCGCAAAGGATTCTTCATATTCAAGCTCTGGGAGATGGGCCGCAAGAAAGGCCTTGATCGCGTCGTGGCGCTGGGTTGCGATAATAATTTTGAGCCAGTTTCCGATGCGGCCTTTCACGTGAAAGAGGAGTTCGTGGAGTTCCGGATCTTCGCGCGTCGGGATAATGGCAAAGCCAGAAAACTCGTCAAAAGAATAATGACGCTGTTCTCCGATTTCAAGGCCCTGTTCCGAGAGGACGAAATCGAGGGTGCGCGGTTTCCGGTCCCCCCAGGCGGTAACAAGGAATGAGGCAACCACAATGAAAAGAGCGAACAGAAAATTTTTTTGCCAGAGGGCGATTCCTGCGATGACAACGGTTCCTAAAATGACGAGCCAATACCACGAAACGTTTTTTTCGTACGTGTGATACTCGGGCGCAGACCAAGAAATTTCTTTCTCCATGCATTCATTATACTCGTTTTTGGTTATTTTCCCCTAGTCACTTTTTGAGCCCGGCATCAATAATGTGGTCGAGGAGTTTTGAGAATAAGATGTCTGCAACGCGCGCGGCTTTCGGGAGCAGGCTTGCCTCGGTGAGTCCGGGAAGTGTGTTGATTTCGAGAATCCAGAGTTTATTCGTTGTGTCGAGGATAAAATCGCTTCGCGAGTAGCCGGAGGCGCCGATGATCCGGTGGGTGATGAGCGCCGCGCGCTGGATTTTTTTGCGCATCGATTGCGGCAGACGGGCGGGAGTAATTTCTGCCGCGCCGTTCGTTGAATACTTTTCCTGATAATCAAAGAACGTTTTTTGTTTGGGGATGATTTCAGTCGGCGGGAGTGCCCGTGGTTTTCCTTTTACTTCGACCATGCCACACGTTAATTCTTTTCCCTTGATGTATTGTTGGGCGATGACGCGTTTTGACACCCTACGGGCTTTGGCAATGGCAGCGGGTATGCGTTTTTTACTTTTAACCATGGTGATGCCAACGCTTGAACCGCGATCAGCCGGCTTTACAACGAGTGGCAACGACATGTGAAGAATCTTTTTTCTCACGAGTTGCCACCGAGGCACGCGAAGGCCGTTTTTCTGAAAGAGCCGCATGGAGGCAATTTTGTCCATGCCAAGTTTACTTGCCCGTGCTCCTGACCCTGTAAAGGGAATACGATGTTTTTCAAGGATGCGTTGGATGGTTCCATCCTCGCCGTACTCGCCATGCATGGCAATAAAGGCGAGGTCAAAATCTTTCTTGAGTTTTTTGAAGGTGATGGGCCACTTCCCGCGCCGTGAAACCGTAATAAGGGTTGGATGGTATTTGTCCCGGTCGAGATGCTTAAAAATCATGGCGCCGGTTTTGAGCGACACTGTGTGTTCGGCGGACGGGCCGCCCGAGAGAACCGCGATGCGGAGTTTAGGATTCATATTAATAAGTAACCGCGCCGGGGCTGGTGCGGGTAACGAAAATATTTGCAGAAATTTTAAGTGCGGAGGCGGCAGTGACGCTAAAGCTTGAAGAAGAAGACAGGGGCACATGCCGCAAGTGCGGCAACAACTTGAATCGTGAGAATCAAAAGCGCCTGCATAGGTTTCTGCGGCAGCCACGCCACTGCGAAAAATGCCATCATGAATACTTCGAGAACTAGCCAGATCTGAAAAAGGTGCGCGCCCGTTCCTTCATCTGCCTCACGGGCGGGAACACCGAACGTCAGAATGCAGATAAGCATGACCGCAAAAATAGTAAGCGACAGTGCTATTGGAATCCACGCACTCGGCTTTTTCAGCAGTAAATTCATAT
>JBGPMO010000038.1:0-6452 GCA_041487075.1 Minisyncoccia bacterium | reverse complement strand
GTTCGACCGCTGCCGGTTCCTCGCTTTCCCCAAGTAGTTCTCGACCCTTGGATCTCGGCATCTGGACCATCAGATTCCCAATCCCTCGGCCTCTCAATCCCTCGGCCCTCGGCGCGTATACGCGCCGGGGGCTTTTAATTTAATTATTATTTACTAACTTTCCCGCAACCGATAGCTAAACGCTTCGGCAAGATGATTTTTTGTGACCAGTTCGGATGACTCAAGGTCCGCAATCGTGCGTGCGACTTTGAGCGTTCTATAGTAGCCGCGCGCGGAAATAAGCGACTTATCAAATATCTGCTTTACGAACGTTTCCGCGGCCGGCTCCATCACAATCAACTCATCACATTCTTTGGATGAGAGTTCAGAGTTCGTGAGCTTGCCTTTTACGGTTTTGAGTCGTTCCTTTTGGATGTGCCGCGCTCCTGCTACTTGCGCGCGGAGGCCGTCACTTTTCTGGCGGTCAATGTTTTTTTCGCGCAGTTCTTCGATTTTTATGCGCGGCACCGTGATTTGGATGTCAATGCGGTCGAGGAGCGGCCCTGAGAGCCGCTTTTGGTAGCGGATGACTTCATAGGCCGCGCACGAGCACGCTTTTTCTGGATCGCCATAGTAGCCGCAGGGGCAGGGGTTCATGGCGGCAACGAGCGTGAAGCGCGCGGGGAACGTGAGGTGGCCCTTCACGCGCGCAACATGCGCTTTTCCTGATTCAATCGGCTGGCGGAGCGCTTCTAAAATATCGCGCCGGAATTCCGGGAGTTCGTCCAAAAAGAGTATGCCGCGGTGCGCCAAGCTGATTTCGCCTGGCCGCGGAAACTGCCCGCCACCCACGACCGCGGCAGGCGAGGCAGTTTGGTGCGGAGCGCGGAACGGGCGGAAGTTTATAAACGGCAGACTTCCTAACAGCCCTGCGGCGCTATAGATTTTTGTGATTTCGATAATTTCCTCGAGCGTTGGCAACGGGAGAATGGAATTCAACGCCTGTGCCAACATGGTTTTTCCGGTGCCCGGCGGCCCAACCATTAAGAGATTGTGTCCGCCTGCGGCTGCAATCGCGAGCGCGCGCTTTGCGTGATTCTGCCCTTTAATCTCCGCGATGTCGGAAAAAGGAGTTTCCGCTCCCGGCGCGGCTTCGGTTTTCGGCTGGGGAGTGATGAGCGCCCGCTCTTCAAGGTGGGCGATTAACTCGCCTAAATCTTTCACTGGGAACACGCGAGCGCCCTCCACAATTGCCGCTTCTGCCGCATTCTCGCGCGGAAGATAGAGTTCTTTGCATTTTAATCTTTTCGCAAGCGAGGCGATATTTAAGGCGCCGTTCACCCCTCGGAGTTTCCCTTCGAGCGAGAGCTCGCCCATAAAAATCTTGCCTTCGGGGTCAAAGGGCTTCACCTGTTTCGTTGCCGCAAGGTAGCCCAAGGCGATGGCAAGATCATATTGCGATCCGGTTTTCTTTATGTCCGCGGGCGCCAGATTCACCACAATGCGCCGGTTTTCTTTGGTCGGCGGCTTCACGCCAATGTTTTTTAAGGCGGAATTCACCCGCTCTTTTGCTTCCGAAAGCGCTTTGTCAGCGAGGCCCACAATCGTAAAACTATGAAGACCGACGTTCACGTCGGTCTCTACTTCAATCAGCCGCGCATCAATGCCATCGAGCTCTGCCGAGAAGATTTTCGAGATGGTGGACATAGGATTTAGGGCGTAGGGGCTGGGTGTAGGGTGAACTAAAAGAATTGAATTAAATCCACGAGGCCCTAAACCCTATACGCTAGACCCTATTCAGTAATTTCGAGAGCTGTGATTTCAAGCGGGACGCTTTATTTTTTTCGATTATCTTCGCCTTCGCCGCCTTATCAAGTACTTGATAGACCCGAGAAAGCGCTTCTCTAGAAGGAGATTTCTTAAAGGTTTTTATCGCTTCTTTCATCGTCTTCCCTTTTGCGATATTCCGTTCGTGCCGCCGGACGTTTTGCCGGAGAGCTTTCTTAGCTGATTGGGTGATGGGCATACGAATTAACTTATGACTTTGGATTCTAGCGGAGCTGAAGATTTTTTGCAAGAGTTGAATTACTCGCTACCTTGTGATTATATAGAATCATGCCGGGTAGTGAAAACTCGATTATCCGGCTTCCCCATAAGTATTATCAATCGAGTTTCTACTACCCGGTATGATTACCAAAGAAAATCTTGCATTCCTTAAAAAGGAACTTGAGGACGAAAAGGCAGATTTAGAAATCCAGATAAAAGATACCGAGAGAGCGCCTGACTTTGGGCACGACACTGATCACTTTGAGGAGGCGGCGGATGCAGTGGAAGAAGAGAGTAAAAACATGGGGCTCGGGCAGGCGTTTAAAGAACGCCTCATGAATGTTACCCGTGCGCTTCAAAAAATGGATGCCGGTACCTATGGGAAATGTGAAACCTGCGGCAACAATATTGAGTGGGAGCTTTTGAAAGTGGACCCCGAGTCACGGCTGTGTAAGGGGTGCAAGAAGATGAAAAACTAAAAACCGATAACGGGAAACTAATAACTTAGTTACTAATTACTAAGTCAGTAAGCGCTTCTTCATATTCCATTTTTCCGGATTTAATGGCCACGTCATAGTCGGCCATTTTTACTTTTAGTTCTCCTGAGGCAATAGAGGCAAGCACATTAAACACCGCGGCTGGCTCTTCGTTTTTGAGCAGGTAGCCAAGCGCCGAGAGGCGGCTCCCTCGGGACGACGATTTTAGTGCTTGAACGAGGCCGAAGAATTGCGGCGAGGCGCTTCGGTGTTCGGCAGTACTGCCAAGGTCAATTTTTTCGAGCTCATTTAAAATTCCCCATGTGTCTGTGCCGTAAGAATTAACCACATTTTTAATATCGCCATCGGTAATTTTTAAATTGCGCAACAGCGCCTCTTTTTTAATAAATAAAAGTTGCGCGGCTAGTTCAAGATCGTCAAATGCTTCGGCGCGAGAAGGTTCTTTTAAAAGAAACGCAAATTCCTTTGGCAGTTTTTTTTCGGAAACAATCACAAGCGTGGTCACCCTGTCTTCGATCACCGATTTTAAAATTTTTACTACCCCATCTGCCTCATCAGCGTTTTCTAGAATGCCGAGCTTAACTTTGGCAAACAGCGATTGGTCTTTGGTGAAATGGGCGAGCCGATCGAGCGCATCTTTCTCCGCACCATCAAAACGATCCATCGTGCCTTCAGGATATTTTTTTTTGAACTCGTCGATGATGTACCGGAGCCGGGCTCCGCGGCGATATGAATCAGAGCCGTAAAGATAGAGAAGCATGTATGCGAGATTTTTACAGAAACGGCACAATTAAGAGCGCCACAATGTTTATGACTTTAATCAATGGATTAATCGCGGGGCCTGCCGTATCTTTATAAGGGTCGCCGACCGTGTCGCCGGTCACTGCCGCTTTGTGAGCCTCTGATCCTTTGCCGCCGAATGCACCTCCCTCGATATATTTTTTGGCATTGTCCCATGCGGCCCCGCCCGTTGTCATAGCAATGGCGAGAAAAAGGCCGGAGATGAGCGAGCCAATCAAGAACCCGCCGAGTGCCTGTGCACCAAGTCCAAAGCCGACCGCAAGCACGGTAAGAATTGGGAGCAATGCCGGCACAATCATCTTTTTTAACGCCGCTTTTGTAACAATATCTACTGCGCGGCCGTAATCGGGTTTCGCCGTGCCTTCAAGAATACCTTTTATTTCCCGGAATTGGCGGCGGACTTCTGCTACCACAGCGCCTGCGGTAATGCCGACAGCGCGCATAGCAAGCGAAGCAAAAAGATAGGGCACGGCGCCGCCCAAAAAGAGCCCGATTAAGACGAGAGGGTTTTGTAAATCAAACGTTCCTGATTTGATTTGAACCGCGTATCCGGCAAAGAGTACAAGCGCGGCAAGCCCGGCCGAGGCGATCGCATACCCTTTTGTCACGGCTTTCGTGGTGTTGCCAACGGCGTCCAGCGCATCAGTTACCTTCCGCACTTCTTCCGGCGCGTGCGACATTTCTGCAATGCCGCCGGCATTGTCGGTGATGGGGCCGAAGGCATCAATCGCAATCACAATCCCCGCGGAGGAGAGCATGGCAACTGCGGCGGTAGCAATTCCCATGAGGCCCATCAAGAGATAGGCGGCTAAAATGCCCGCGACAATGACAAGGATCGGGAGAACGGTGGACTCCATACCAACCGCAAGCCCCATAATAATATTGGTGCCATGGCCGGATTCAGAGCTTGCAGCAATTGATTTTACCGGACGGAATTTTTTAGACGTGTAATAGTCCGTAATCATAACCATGAGCGCGGTTACCGCGAGTCCGACAAGCGAACTCCAGAAGGTCGGCGTCGCATACGCTCCTCCAAAGGTTTGTGCACACCAGTAGAAGAGAACGGCAGAGAGCAAGAGCGTTGCCGCAAATCCTTTATAGAACGCGCCCATAATGTTTTGGGATTTTCCCAGAGTGACGAAGAGCGAGCCGATGAGCGAGGCGATTAAGGCAAGCCCGCCCATCACAAGGGGGAAGGTTGGGTCTCCTCCGGCGGCATGAGTGAGGAGCATTGCGGCCGCAAGGGTGACCGCATACGTTTCAAAAAGATCAGCGGCCATGCCTTTCATGTCGCCAACACTATCGCCGACATTGTCAGCAATGACGCCGGGATTTCGCGGATCGTCTTCCGGAATGCCTGCCTCCATTTTACCAACGAGGTCAGTGCCGACATCCGCGGCTTTCGTAAAAATACCGCCGCCCAGCCGTGCAAAGATGGAAATTAAGCTTGCGCCAAAGGCGAGGCCGACCAGAGAAGAAACTTCGTTGGTTACGAGATAAAATCCTGCTACCGAAAGGAGCCCAAGTCCGGCAACCAGAAACCCGGTCACGGAACCGGAACGGAATGCAAAGGAAAGCGCCGGGCCGAGCCCATGGCGAGCTTCTTCTGCGGTTTTTACATTCGCTCGCACCGCAATTTGCATACCGATATAACCGGCAAGCGCAGAAGCAATAGCGCCTAACAAAAATCCAATCGCGGTTGTCTTGCCGAGCGTAAAGGCAATAATGGCGACAAGGATAACGGCAACAACACCCACGGTTTGGTATTCACGCTTCAGATATGCATTCGCTCCTTCGCGGATAGCGGCGGCAATCGATTGCATTGCTTCATTGCCGTCCGGCTTTTTATTGAGCGAAATCATAATAACGATGCTCCAGAGAACCGCAAGAACGATAGGGATGAAGATGAGATAATAAGGGTTCATACCATAACTATAGCAAATGACCGATGGCTAAATTGTTTTTATTCTTCCGACTCCTTTGTTTTTTCCGGCGATTCCGCGACCCCTCCTTCTTGCGCAACTTCTGGCTTTGCGGCTGATCGGACGTCTATTTTCCAGCCGGTAAGCTTTGCCGCAAGCCGCACATTCTGCCCGCCGCGGCCGATGGCGAGCGAAAGTTGGTCTTCCGGAATGAAGACCCGCGCTTCGTGCCGTTCAAGCACTTCAACCTCTGTCACTTTTGCGGGCGAGAGGGCGTTTGCGATAAATTTTGCCGGGTCTTCTGACCATTCGATGATGTCGATTTTTTCCTGACCGAGTTCGTTCGAAACTGCCATAACGCGGGTTCCTCGTTGGCCGACACAGGCGCCCACCGGATCCACGCCGTCGGCGTTTGAAGCAACGGCAACTTTTGTGCGGCTCCCGGGTTCGCGCGCGAGCGCCTTAATTTCCACGGTGCCATCGGCAATTTCCGGGACTTCGAGGGCGAAAAGCTTCGAGACGAATTTCGGGTGCGAGCGGGAAAGGATAATGCCCGGCACCCGAGCGTCGTCCTGAATCGTGACGAGATAAAACTTTAACCGGTCACCGAGCTGATAGTGTTCACCCGGCACGGCTTCAGAGCCGAACATAATGCCGACAGCGCGGCCCAAATCCACAAAGATACTGCCGCGCTCAAACCGCTGTACCATGCCAGAGACCACTTCGCCTTCACGATTTTTAAATTCGCTCATGACGGATTCGCGTTCTGCCTCGCGGAGTTTTTGGAGCACCACTTGCTTCGCGGTTTGCGCCGCGATGCGGCCAAAGTCTTCTTTGAGTTCGAGCGGAAATTCAAGTTCATCGCCGAGAGCCGCATCTTTTTTATGTTTTTTTGCATCCGCAAGGAGGATGTGGCGGTCCGTGTTATACCGGGGGAGAAGCGTCTCGGGAGCATTCGTGTCAGAAACTTCACTTTTCAGCGGCTCGGTCGGAGCCCCGGCGGCTTCAACTTCAGTAAGCGTTGGCGCTTCCTCTATTCTTATCGTGGATTCATCAACAACGGTTTTAATCTGCCAAAATTTCAACTCGCCCGTTCGTATGTCGAGCTTTGCTTTCACGATCTCGCCTTTTTTCTCGTATTCTTTTTTATATGCTGCTGCGATTGAAGACTCTACCGCGTCAATAATCTTTGCGGGGTCAATGGCTT